>JANMEM010000305.1:0-7538 GCA_031376985.1 Hyphomicrobiales bacterium | reverse complement strand
CTGATGCTTGATGAGTCGTTTTTTTAAGCTCATCACTGATTTAAAAGTGGAGCCATTTGCACGGGTGCTGAGGAACTTGACGGGGTGGGAATCAGCCGTCATTCAGGTGTCACCCTTTGGCCAGGTTTATCAAGCCTTGGCAGAGGTGGTCACAGAAGATCTCTGCATAAAAATCCTGTGGACGCAGCCTGACAGGGTTCTAGCCCAGTTTGCCCGCGCCTGCGCTTTGGAGATTGTCGACCACGATGACGTGTTGGCCGAGGTCGACATCTTTGCTGACGCCGTCGCAAGGTCAGCAACCGGCAGTCATATGTTGGTTGCCAGTTGGGTCATGCCTGAAAATTTGCAAGGTTACGGCATGTTGGACTGGCGTGCCGGAATGGGACTTCAGCATTTGCTGGCCCGAATGAATTTGCGTTTGGCTGAACGTCTGTCGTCCCATTCGCACATCTACGTCATGAACACTGAGCGATGGTTGCGTGCCACGGCAGAAACCGAACCCTCGAAGCTGTGGTATGCGACCAAGGTTCCCTATGCTTTGCGGGTTTTCGAGCAGGCAGCACAAAATATCGCTGGTGCCCTTGACGCCATCCAAGGCAAGGCGCGACGGCTTATTGTGCTGGACCTTGACAATACCCTGTGGGGCGGCGTTGTGGGTGAGACTGGCTGGCAAGGCTTGAGGCTCGGTGGCCATGACCATCTCGGTGAAGCCTTTCGGGATCTTCAGCGCGAACTGAAAACACTGTCCAGCCGCGGCATACAATTGGCCATCGTCAGCAAGAACGACGAGAGCGTGGCCTTGCAAGCCATAGCGGATCATCCTGAAATGCTGTTGCGCCAGTCTGATTTTGTCGGCTGGCGCATCAATTGGAACGACAAGGCCACCAACATCCTTGACCTGGCAAAAGAACTGAACCTCGGCCTCGCCTCAATGGTGTTCATTGACGACAATCCCGCTGAGCGGGACCGCGTGGCCTCCGCCTTGCCAGACGTATTGGTGCCGGACTGGCCCAAGGACGCAACCTCATATGTCACTGCACTGCGCGAATTGGACTGCTTTCAAACCTCCACCCTCAGCAACGAAGACCGCACGCGCAAGGAGTCTTATATTGCAAATCGCGAACGGCAACTGCTCATGCAAACCTTCGACACGGCTGATGATTGGTTGCGTCGCCTGGGCACGCGTGTGCGCGTAAGTCCGGTGAGTGCGGCAAATATTGCCCGCGTTGCGCAACTGTTCAACAAGACAAACCAGTTGAACTTGTCCACACGCAGGCTTTCCGAACAGGAAATTCTCGATTGGCAGCTCCCACAACATCGCAGCATGTTGGCGATTTCCGTCTCTGATCATTTCGGAGACATGGGCCTTGTCGGCATTGTCTCTGTTGAAGCCGGCCCTGCGTCAGGCGCAATTGTCGACTACATTCTGAGTTGCCGTGTCATGGGTCGCAAGGTTGAGGAAACACTGTTGCACATAGCCGCGGAAGAATTGGTGCAGTTGGGCGCAAACACAGTGGAAATCCGCTATCTGCCAACGGCACGAAACCGTCCCACTCTTGAAGTTCTGCAGAAAGCAGGATTGCGTGCAAGAACGCCAGAATGTTTCGTCATTGATGTGAAGGAAGGGTTCAAACAGCCTGATACTGTAACACTTGAGCGGGACAATGGTTGACATCCGCATTTGCCAAAATGATGATATTGAAACGGTCATGGCCTTTATCAATCTGCACTGGCGCAAAGATCATGTGCTGGCAACCAGCCAGAAGCTGATGGACTGGCAATACAAGCAAGCAGGGGGCCTTTATAATTTTGTTCTGGCCTATGAGGGCAATGACCTGCTGGCAGTCCTAGGATTTATTCCTGTTGATCGCTATGATCCAGCCTTGCGTGACCGCGCTGCTGTTTGGCTCGCACTCTGGAAATTGCGCAGTGACGTGAAAATTGCAGGACTTGGGTTGCGCATGTTGCGCTTTCTGGAGCGCATGCACAGCATCAAGACAATTGCTGTAAATGGCATCAACGCTGCCCATCCTCCCATGTATCAGGCACTGGGTTATCGCACAGGCGTTTTGCGCCACTCCTATCTTTTCAATCCGAACATGCAGAGCAGATTGCTGGCAATTGTGGATCCCGCAGTTGCGGTGGCGTTACCCCAACTTGGCCAAGCCGTGATGCAGGAGATGGACCAACAAACTTTACAGCAACTTCCTTGGCCGCCCGGAAATCAAAACAGAACGCCTGCTTATTTTGCTGAACGCTATCTGCGTCACCCGTTTTATCGATACCAGGTGCATCTGTTCAGCTTTGATAGTCAACGGGCCCTTTTGGCCACGCGTGTCGTCCGCCACGGCAATGCTGCTGCACTCAGGATTGTTGATTTCACGGGTGATGTGAATGTGCTTGCGCAAATAGGCAATAGCCTCGAAGATCTGATGCAGCAGCATGACGCAGAGTATGTCGATTTTCTGAACTCTGGCATTCCTCAAGGGTTGCTCGCGCAAGCTGGGTTTGCCGAACTTGATTTTGATGGACCGCTCATCATTCCGAACCGGTTTGAACCTTTGGAAAGAAAAAACCACCGCGTATTCTTTGCCATCAAAACCAGCGACACATCTGAACCCCTGATTTTCCGTGCTGACGGCGATCAGGATCGGCCAAATATTCCATCGGATGAAAATGACTGAGGTCATCGCCACGCGGCAATTCTCGTCGGACGACCTGATATGGTTTGCCGGAGTTTGCGGCGATTGGAACCCCATTCACGTAGATGATGTCGAGGCGCGCCGCACCATAGCTGGCAAGGTTGTGATACACGGCATGTACAGCTTGCTCTGGGCACTCGAATCCCACATCAAGGCGGGTGGCACAATTCCACTTCGGATACAGGCGTTTTTTCGCCAAACCTTGCATCCCGGTGAACAACTGGAACTGCGCCGGGAGTCCAGTGCTGGAGAAATCCGCTTGGTCATTGTCAGCCATAAAACCGAATGCGCAAGCATACTGCTTTCAGGAACCGGAACATTCAATTCAGCTGCACTCCCCGCAGGACGCCCCGCGCAGACAATGGCCAAGGTCAACAGTCTTGAAAACATAAGGGGATCACATGGAAGCGAGAAAATATCCGCAGATGCAACGGATATTCAGCAAGAATTCCCGGTGCTGGCCAGTGTCATCGGTAATCTGCCCGTGGCTACAATCCTCACCTGTTCACGATTGGTCGGCATGACGTGTCCGGGATTGCATTCGCTTTTCACTGGCCTTGATCTGACTTTTGCCGCCGATCCCGATCCGTCGCTCTACTGGCAGGTCAATCCCGTTGTTTCGTCTGTGGCGCCTTTATCCATTGGCATAAGTGGCGGAGGTGCAACGGGTCAACTTTCCGCATTCTTTCGTCCGGCACCCGTGCGGCAGGCCCGCATGGCTGAGCTTGCGGGCACAGTTTCATATCCGGAGTTCTCGGGAAAACGTGCGTTGGTCATTGGTGGGTCGCGTGGCCTCGGCGAACTTACCGCCAAGTTGCTGGCGAGCGCTGGTAGCGACGTGCTCTTGTCCTATCGCACCGGCCGCGAAGATGCCGAGACAATAGCAGCAGACATAAACACGGCGGGTGGAAATTGCCGCTGCTTCCGGTTTGACACCTCGAAACCCGAAGCTCTGCTTCCCCACCTTGGAAACTGGCAACCGGATTTGCTGTTTTATTATGCCACACCAAACATCACCAAACAGTCTGCTGGTCAGTCTGATCAAGAACTCTACCAAACCTTCTTCGACACTTACGTTATGGCTTACGAAAGTGTTGTCAGCCAAGTGATGATTCACCGATCACACCGCGTATGGGCGCTCTACCCGTCTACAATTTTCGCCGAAGGTTCGCCTGCTGGTTTTGAAGAATATGCCGCTGCCAAACAGCAAGGTGAGCAATTGTGTCACACACTGCAAAAGCGCTTCCCTGAATTTCACTCCCTGATAGAGCGTTTTCCCCGCCTCGCCACCGATCAGACCCTGTCCCTCATTCCGCAGAAAACTAACCTGCTGAACTGGTGCTAAGGGCCGCACTCAATCGGCTGGCCGGGCAGATAAGGGCATCCAGACAATGAACACAGAATCGCCGCCTCTCACCGTCATCATGTACCACTATGTTCGCCCCATCGCGGACTCATGTTATCCGCGCATCAAAGGTCTGGAACTGAAAGACTTTGAAGGACAGCTGGATTACTTGCAACACCACTACAATTTGGTGTCCATGCAAATGGTGCTTGATGCCGCAGTTGGTGCAGAACCTTTACCGCCAGCGCCAGTATTGCTCACATTTGACGATGGCTACAGTGACCATTTTGACCATGTCTTTCCAGCCTTGGTCAGACGAAATGCCACTGGCGTATTCTTTCCTCCCGTCAAAGCCATTCGCGACCGCGTCGTTCTCGACGTCAACAAAATTCATTTCGTGTTGCAATGTCAAAACGACCTTTCCGCAGTGATTGCCCTCATCGACAATGAAGTGAAAGCACTTGGCCTTGGTGAGCCTGCAACCTTTCACGCAGAATACCGCAAAGCCAGCCGCTACGACACGCCAGATACAATGTACGTCAAGCGCATGCTGCAATTTGCGCTGCCGGAGTCAGAACGCGCACGAATAGCAAATGACCTGTTCTCTACCTTCGTCACCAGAAATGAGCACACATTTGCCGATGAGATTTACGCAACAGAGGACAATTTACGTGTCATGATTGATGCTGGCATGAGCGTCGGCGGCCATGGGTTCTCCCATTCCTGGTTGAACACACTCTCTCCCGTCGAGCAGCAATGCGAAATCACCCAATCCCACGCGTGGCTGAAAAGCATTGGCGCTACCCGTCGGCATTTTGTGTTTTGCTATCCCTTCGGTGGCTACAATCAGGTTACCAAGGAGCTTCTCAAGGCCGAAGGCTGTGCGGCGGCCTTCACCACCAAAGTTGGCCTCGCCCAGCCAAGTGCGGACGGAATGTTTGATCTGATGCGTCTTGATACCAACGACCTGCCGCGCAACGGGAATGCCAGCTTGGCAAGCTGGACGGAACAGGCCTTACTTTCATCGTGAATTTGTCAGAGGCCGTCATAGCCCTGCGCTTTCAAACCTGACACGATGCGCGGACCAAAAAGACTCTCACCAAATGCACTCCAGTGGTGGCTGTCGGAATAAGTATACCGGCCATTGATCACCAGCTCCGTTGAAGCATCAAAATGCACCAGCCTGATTTTCGACACGTATTTTATTCCAGTTTCCCTGGCAGTGGCGGCACTCAGCAAGTCATCAAGTTTCACCATTTTTTCAAGGTCATTTGGATTGGGAATGTGTGGCTTTGGAAACAGCGGGTTTATGTCATGAAGCTCGATGCCCGGCTCAACTTGCGGCCCCAGCCAAACCACAGGCACAGAGCCCGGCAAACCCCGCATGAACGCGAGGACTGACGCAACATTGTCGGTGCGCAAGCTGGTACCGGCAGCATCGCCGTTGAAATGATCGCCAGACAGTGTGAGCAAAATCTGCTTCACCGCCGTAGCGTTGACTTTGGTGAATGCCGTAATGGCGCGATAGGGGCATCGTGCGTCCCGCTTGGGACCGGGATTGCAACTCTCTTTCACCACACCCACTACAAATTTTGATGAAGCAGCTTGCGCAACAGCATTGAAAAAATCCATGGCATGTGAATCACCGACCACAAGTGTTGCGGCACCAAACTTCTGCGCACATTCGGCGAACCGCTGTTCAAATGCCTCGTCAATGCCGGGCTGTGAAAACTTGCACGCCCCGTCATCATAAAGTGTGGTGCGCTGTTCGGATGCTATGGCTTCAAGTATCAACGCGTAGTCAGCGCGGTTCTTGTCGTCCAGCCTGGCCAGAAAGCGCTGTTCAAAGCCTGCATTCAATACGACCGCTGCGGCGGCTCCCGTCACCACGAACAGGCTGGCAAACGTCAAGCCAAAGAACAACGGCCGTATCATCATTTGCCGGTTGCGGAATGGTTGTTCAACAAACCGCCAGGTGCCGTAAGCTAGGATGAGCGAGACCAGACAAAGGGCAAGCATCACCGGCATTGGGGGCTTGCCCTGTTCATGTAATCGCGCCAACGCAAAAAGTGGCTGATGCCACAAATAGGCGCTGTAGCTGATAAGCCCGATACCAACCAGCACGGGCGTGGAAAGCAGCTTGCCCACCAGTGTTTGAGGGGTAGCACAGGCAATGATCAAAACCGTGCCAAGTGTCGGCAGCAAAGTCACGGCGCTCGGATATTGCATCTCGCGATTGATGCCAAACAGTGACACGCCAATCAACACAAGCCCAAGTGCGGCCACGGGTTCACTGAGGGAACGTTTGAATACAGGCAATTTTGCCATCGCAAGGGCCAGCAGTGCCCCTAGCAGCAGTTCCCAGGCGCGGGTATGGGGCAAGAAAAACCGCGTTTCAGGAAGGCTGAAACGCCCCCATTGCGCCAGGACGAAGCTGGCAACGGCCAATACCAAAACCACGGGTATCACCCACCGACGGGCAAATTTGAACAACAGGAAAAACAGCACCGGAAAAACAATATAGAATTGTTCTTCCACCGCGAGACTCCATGTGTGAAGCAGCGGTTGCATTTCGGCAGTGGGCGCAAAATAATCCGTCGCTTTCCAGAAATAGAGATTCGAAACAAAAGCACAAACGGCCAAAACGCTTTTGCCAAAGTCTGCAAGCCTTCCCGGCACCATCCATAACCACGAAAAAACAAATGTTGCGGCAATGACCACGAACAATGCAGGAAGAATGCGCCGCATGCGCCGTTCATAGAAAGCCCACAGGCTGAACCTGCCTTCTACCACGTCGAGATAAATCAAAGACGTGATGAGATAGCCACTGATCACAAAAAATATGTCGACGCCAACAAACCCGCCTGGCATCCACGGCACGCCAGCGTGGAACAACATGACGGGCAAAACCGCAACACTGCGCAAGCCATCAATCTCTCTGCGATACTTCAAGATTGGCACCTGTTGCAGGGATAGTGGTGCGAATGCATTGAGTTCTCCAGATTTACCGTCTTGCTTGGGCAGGCTCTGTCAATAGGAGAAGACACGTGATCGATGCAACAGGCCAGGGAAGACAGTCAATTGTGTTTGACCAGCACCAGTTCACATGTAACGGCAAGGACCACATCAATTCAGGGTTGGCGACTGGTGGTGTTTGCAGTTCGTGACGAACTGATCTCGGCTCATTTTCCCTGGAAACAGGGAAATGGTAGGGAATTTCTGGGAAACTTGACGTCCAAACACAGACCATTGCCCGAAATAAACCTGTTGATTGCGGAAATTTACAATTCCGTTGAATTCACGAATAGGAAATTTTCCGTCAAAACAGGGCAGTAAAGTCGAATAAACAATGATTTTGAAACTCAGAAACTGGAGAAACGGTTGTACCCATGCTCGATTCCAACTTCTCTGGTGTGCACACCAGGAAACAGAGACAATCGATCCCCAAAGCCACTTGTTGTCATAATATGACGAAAAAGACGCGGGGCAGC
>JANMEM010000258.1:0-7813 GCA_031376985.1 Hyphomicrobiales bacterium | reverse complement strand
GCTAGATTGTGGATCTAGAGGTCCCCCGTTCGAGCCGGGGTGGTGGTACCATTTTTATACTTTTCCGGCCTGCGCAAGCTTCTTGAACACGATGTGGAAGCGGCCCGACAGCATCTCATCAACACTCACCGTTGGATGATTTTCCCGAACGATTGACCAGAAATCAGGGACATGTTCTGTGAGTGGCAACAACTTCCCGCAATTGCGCGAAGGTTCATTGATGAGCGCATGAAACGCAAATCCTTGCGCCGCAGCCATCATGATCATTTGATGAATGGTTGACCGTGGATAGGCCAACCCGTTGAAATAGAAATCAGTCATCTCCTTGGCGCGGTGACCATGGAACTCTTCGGCGAAACGTCGATACTCGTCATCGGTCAGCAGCAGGTGCCCCCACGGAATATTCGTGGTCGCGTAGCGATGTGGCCCCACCAGTGCAAAGAACGAGAAGTGCTTGATGACAATCATCGCCTCATCTTTGGCAGCTGCAGCGCAGGCCTTGAAAATGCCAGGCCAGTCAGGAATGTGATCAATGGCCTTGGCGTAGAAGATATCGAATTTTTCCTTGAGATCACCAAGGTCGTGGGCACCGATTTTTTCGAAGCGAAATTTCTTTTGTCCCTGCGGTTTCAGCGCCACCCGTGCCGGACGGATTGTAAAGTCCTGGTAACCTGTCAGCTCGGCATATTGTGCGAAATCCATTTCATCTTTGCAGTAGGAATCGATGAAGTCAGTGGTTTCCTTGAAAAACGATCCGTGATCATGCGATTGCCAACTGGTTTTGTGTTCGCCGTCCAGATAGGGGTCAATGCCCACAGCAGATTCAAGATTGCTATAGTGCAAGATCAAACGCGGAATCATGCCGTTGCCAGTGCCGATGTCGAGAAGTGATTTGCCATTGAGGTCGGTTCCCGTTCGTGACAGGAGATCGATGATCTGGTGCAATTGCAACAATACCCGCCCCTTGTTGCGCTCCATGGCAGCGTCGTTATTGGCGGGTGGCGAATCCCAGTATTGGGTGCCGGGACTGGTAGGCGTCAGGAATGACAGCAGAAAATCATCGGACACCGGAAGCTTTTGTCCGTTGTCCTTGGTGAACCATTGAATCTGATTTTGCGCCATGCTTGTAACCTTTACTCTGTTTCCAGTGATTGCTAGGAACCCGGAATAGTGAACCGGGCAATACCGCTGCTTCTGGCACCCTCCCTTAGTTGCGCCCAGGCCCAAAAACAATATCGTTGCAGGAACCGCAGCCAGTGAATGCCAATCAACCCAGACCGATGATCATTCTGCCGTCTGAGACGCAATCGCGGGAATTTGATGCAAAATTGCTGCTGGCCTGCATGCTGGCAGAACGCGGCCTGCCGACCATTGTCGGATCACGCATTGCTATTCATAACCACATGCACAAGCTTGATCCCGCAATCTATGTCGCAAAAGATTTTCGCAAGCCGTCATCGCGAATTTTTAAAATTCTTGAAGGGCTGGGCGCATCAATCGTTGCATGGGATGAAGAAGGCCTGTTGTTTTTCGACGAGCAGTCCTACTACCAGCAACGCGTTCATGCGAGGAATCTTGCACAGGTAAAGGAGTTTTTCGCATGGGGTCCACTCAATGCAAGGATTACAGCCTTGGCACCTGGCTATCATGACCAGCCCATCCATCTTTTCGGAAACCCGCGGATTGACCTGCTCCGCCCTGAACTGCGCAGCATATATGCGCGTGAAGTGGCAGAACTGCGGCAGCGTTATGGCAAGTTCATTCTCATCAACTCAAACTTCGGCATCCTGAACCACTACCTGCCAACCCATGTCGCAAAACCCGGCGGCAAGGACAGGCTAACAGGCAAAACCGCCACTCCCTCAACCGACGCCAAGCTTGTGCACCTTGGGCTGCTTTTTGAAGCCTTCAAGGCCATGCTGGTGCCATTGGCGCAAAAATTTCCCCAGCACACCATCCTTGTCAGGCCGCATCCTTCGGAAAGCCTTGAAGCCTGGCGCGAAGCAGCGCGGGGACAGAAAAATGTCGTCGTCATTCATGAAGGCCCTGTGCAGCCTTGGCTCTTGGCCTGCGACGCAATGGTGCACAGCAGTTGCACCACCGGCATTGAAGGATATCTCTTGGGCACAAGGGTCATCAGCTACCGACCCGTGCAATCTGACACGTTCGATCACAAGGTATCGAATGACTTGAGCTTCCAGGTCTTCAGTCTTGAGGACATGTTAAAGGCGGTCGCAGACACTCTGCAAGGCGACGAACTCGATCAGGGAAAGTTGGTCCGCGACCAAATTGCCAACGAGTTGTTCGCAAGTTTGACCGGGGAACTGGCATCAGACAAAATTGCAAGTCGCATAGCTGAATGTACTGAGGCAGAAGGCTTCTTGCAGCCGACAAATTTTTTCGCACAGAAAATTGCGAAACTGCATTCTGCTAGTCGTTCCGCCTACAGGCTCATCACCACACGCATTCCAAATCACAAGAACAGTGCAGCCTACTCGCACAAGCGTTTCCCCGGCGTGTCTCTGGCCTATGTCGAACAACGCGTGACAGACTACCAGCATGCATTGAACAGGTTTGAGAAAATCTCAGTCAGGAAAATCACTGAAAATATTTTTGTGATTGAGTAAGTGCCGCTTATCGGGGTGCCCTACTTGATTGCCAGCATGCCCTCAAAACAAATATATTTCTGCACCGTCATGATGTCATCGAATCCTGCGCGCTTGAGCAAGTCTATGTTGCCTTGCGTGGAAAAAGGTTCCAAAACACCTTTCAGACTGCGGGATTTTGAGACAATTTCCTCAGGCGTATAGCCCTGTTCCAGCTTGTAGTCATTGTAAAGACTCGTTGCGATATCCTGAAAGCGGGCATCTGGCCCGCGCACTTTTTCAAACAACACAAAAGCACCGCCCCAATGCAGCGCCTTGTAAATCTTGTCAATCAACTGCTGCCGCACACTGGGTCTTATGAATTGTACTGTGTAATACGCAACGATGAGATCGGCGGGCTCAAACTCCATGCTGATCAGGTCATCGACAACAAATTCGACGTTGGTGAATCCTGCTGCTTTTGCCTTGTCACGCGATTTTTGCACCATATCGGCTTCGACATCGATGCCGACAAAACTGCAACCATTCTTGTTCGCGTTGCGTTTGGCAAGTTTCAAAGTCAGGGTTCCGGTGGAACTGCCGATTTCATAAATGCGCGAACCGGGCTTTACAAAAAAATCACTCAGGGAACATGTCAGTTCATGCCCTTCATTGTAGAGGGGTACAGATTTTGAAACATGATCATCAAACGTGTCAGCCACGGCACCGGAAAAACTCCAACCGGCGTTTTGCGCTGTTATACCGTCCCCAACTGTGCCCATGATGTTCTCCCTGCGTTTCGAGAGGCATTATCCGAGACGCTTGTGCAACACAAGCGAGAGCCTGAACAATGATCTCGTGACATTTCAAGCCGCATTCAAGCCGTAAAATGCCTTGCCAGCATCTGTCATCACGTCTTCAAAAAAGGCGCCGTCAACTTTTCCACCCGCGAAGAACAGGCGCTGGAAAACCTCAAGGTTGATCAGCCGCACAATTTGACGTTTTGTAAATGTGCCTTTTGCCTTGCCGATCACGTCCGCGATTGCAAAGCGGTCAAGATGCCAAAACCGCGGATCAGCGGCAGCCATTGCAAAGTTACGCGTACCTTCTTTGCGTACCTGCATGAAGTCACCCATTTCGCGGTCAACCAGATTCCGCAGCAATACTTTTCCAAAATGCCCTGATGCATGTTTGGCGGCCTTCAATCGCGGTGGCAAATTGACAGCGAAAGACACCAGATCCAGATCAAGCATGGGGTTGCGAACTTCCACCGAACTCATCATTGAATAGGCGTCGGAATTCGGCAGATTGCACACCTGAATAAAAGTGGACATGTCATGCAAAAGCAAAACCTGTGCAAACTTGTCGCTTGCATTGGTTTCGCCATCAACGGCAGCTTCGATTTCCCGGCGAAGTGTCCACTGCTTTTCCTCATAGGCAATGGCTGATGGAGCATCATAGAACGGACTGTTTGCATCCACGGCCAAAGAGTCCCCCAAATCTGATGTGTCGGCACGTGCCACGGCGTCTTCGTAATGGCCATAGCCGCCAAAGACTTCATCCGCACAGTCTCCGCCCAGCAGCGCAACGACACCATTGCGCCTTGCATCCACACAGAGCTTATTCATCGGCGGGCCGCCACCCCATCGACATGGTGCATGGGTCGCCGCAATGAAACCAAGCAACTCCCGCAGATAGTTTTCAGGTCGCATGACATGGTAATAGGCTGATGCTGGTTGCCGACGTAAAAGTTCAGGCACAACCGTTTGCGGAATGTCTTCAATGCCAGGAGATACTTTTACAAAAGCCGTCAGATCATTTGTCTGTTGTGCCGCATACCAGTGCACGAGGGAAGAATCGACGCCACCACTCAACAGGTTGCCAACCGGTACATCTGCGACGAGATGGCGTTCGACTGACCGGCGCAACAACTCGGAAACCTCGTCCGCGAGGGCCTCATCGCTCTGGCTTCGCCTCCTTGCGGCGGTGGCTCCGTCATAAAGTTCATGCGGGGAGAAATATCTCTCAATGCGGTACTCACCATCAACCAGTTTCAACGTATGCCCGGCGGGAAGCACGTTGATTCCTGCAAACATGCTGCGTTCGGGGTGGAAAAGTCCTCGCGTTCCTGTTTCCGCGCGGGTGCTTGCATAGAGCGCATAAGATACCTTGTCAGGCGCGTTGTCTGCACCAAGCTCAATCAGGCACAGCGGGTCTGAAGCAGCGCCAAATAATTTGCTTTTTTTAAACCAGTAGACAGGTTTTTGCCCAAAGTGATCCCGGGCAATCAGAGTGTCCCCGGAGTAATTGTCAACGAACACAAACGCAAACATGCCGCGTAGCCGCTTGTGGGTTTTTTCCCAACCGTCGCGCACCAATAGCTCGATCAGAACTTCGGTGTCTGAATGTGTGCGCAACCGCGTTCCACGGGCCAGCAAATCTTGCCGCAATTCGGCATAGTTATAGATTTCGCCGTTATAGGTAATCACAAAACGCCCACTCGCGTCGGTAAATGGCTGTGCTGCTGTTTCAGTCGGATCGATAATGGCAAGCCGCGTATGGCCCAGTACAAAACCTGTTCCATAATGTGTTCCCTGAGCGTCTGGACCACGCGGTTGAATATGCACCATTGCCCGTGCAACCGCCCCATCGCGAGGCGCAATACCCTCGCGTCGATAGTATAAGATACCGCACATAGATCACATTCCCGAAGTTCCCCGAAATGCTCATAGGCAGCAACGACGGTAAAACGCAATCCCATTGTGTCTTATTTTACCATGGCTTAAAGGAAGTCCATGTCCGCAATGCCCTCCCAACACTGGCTGTCAAACCAGACAAGTGAAGCCCGTGCCACCCTTATCGCCGAAGTGGCACAGGCCCATGACGGTTCACTGGGCATGGCCCATGCTTTTATCGATTCAGCGGCAACAGCGGGCGTTGATGCGATAAAGTTCCAGACCCACATTGCAGCCGAGGAAAGCACGGCGTCGGAGCCTTGGCGTGTCAAGTTTTCAAAGCAGGACGAAACCCGATTTGACTATTGGAAGCGCATGGAATTTTCAGCCGGGCAGTGGGCGGGTCTGAAATCCCATGCTGAAGACAAGGGACTGATATTCCTGTCCTCTGCTTTTTCACATGCCGCTGTTGACCTGTTGCGAAACCTTGGCATGCCTGCGTGGAAAGTCGCATCCGGTGAACTGACCAACCTGCCGCTGATTACGCATATGGCAAGTGACGGAAAGCCAGTGTTGCTGTCAACAGGCATGAGCCCGCACAGTGAAATTGATGCGGCTGTTGCGGTTGTGCGGAAAGCCTCGGCCCCTCTCGCCATTTTTCAATGCACCACGCAATATCCATCGCCTCCTGAATCTATCGGCCTCAACATGCTGGACGAATTGCGGGAGCGTCACCACTGCGCCGTTGGCCTGTCGGACCATTCCGGCACCATGTTCCCGTCACTGGCGGCGGTTGCGGCCCATAAGGCGCAACTGATTGAAGTGCATCTCACCCTGAGCCGCGACATGTTCGGGCCCGATGTGGTGGCCTCTGTCACCCCCGCTGAATTGAAACAACTCGTCGAGGGTGTACGTTTCATTGAGAACATGGCGGCAAACCCCATCAGCAAAAACGCCATTGATCCGCGCACGGCCCCCATGCGGCAGATTTTTTTCAAGAGCGTTGTGCCCCTCAGTGACCTTGCCAAGGGCACACGCCTCACACGCGAAGTGCTCGGCCTGAAAAAGCCGGGCACGGGCATTCCGGCCGCAGAATTAGAATCCGTCATTGGCCGCGAGTTGAAACACGCTGTTATGAAAGACACACCCTTGCAACAGGATGATCTGATTTGAACAGGAAACGCAAAGTCTGCGTCGTGATAACGGCGCGGCCCAGTTATGCCCGCATCCGCACCGCACTTGTTGCCATTCGCGATCATGCGGAGCTGGAACTGCAACTCGTCGTCGCGGCTTCTGCTCTTCTTGACCGTTATGGCAACGCCGCCAAGGTGATCGAGCGGGAAGGCTTCAGGATTGACCGCACGGTTCACATGGTGCTGGAAGGTGAAAGCCTCGTCACATCAGCCAAAACCACGGGCCTTGGCATTGTCGAACTGGCAACCGTTTTCAATGACTTGAAGCCGGATATGGTTGTCACCATCGCTGACCGCTATGAAACCATCGCCACATCTATCGCGGCCACATATATGAATATCCCGCTGGTACATGTGCAAGGTGGCGAAGTCACGGGCTCCATCGACGAGAAAACCCGCCACGCCAACACCAAGCTGGCGGATATTCATCTGGTGTCATGTGACAACGCCCGCGACCGCGTCATCCGCATGGGTGAAAATCCCGATATGGTGTTTGTCACAGGATGCCCGTCAATAGATCTGGCCAAAGAAGCCGTTTCGATTGAAACGGGTGATGTTGCGGCACTGGTTGGAAAATATACGGGTGTTGGTGCGCCGGTTGACACAGCCAAACCCTATATCGTGGTCATGCAACACCCGGTGACCACGGCACATGATGACTCGAAACGCCACATGCGGGAGACGCTGAAGGCAGTGCATGCATCAGGTTGCCAGGCCCTGTGGTTCTGGCCCAATGTGGACGCAGGTTCCGACGGCACATCGGGCGCCATTCGCACATTCCGCGAAACCCACCCCGAATTGAACGCGCATTTCTACAAGAACATGGCGCCGATGGATTTCCTCAGCCTGCTGATCAATTCCCGGGGCATCGTCGGGAATTCTTCTGTGGCGATCCGCGAATGCAGTTATCTTGGTGTTCCCGCCATCAACATTGGCTCACGCCAGAACCGGCGGGACAGGGGCCGCAACGTGGTGGATGTGTCCCACGACAGTGCAGCCATCCTGTCTGCGATCAACACAATGTGGAACAATACTGAACGCTTGCAGGATACCGTCTATGGCAATGGTGACGCTGGTGTGAACATTGCAAAGGTGCTGGCCAAAGTTCCCCTCAGCATTGAAAAAACCCTGACCTATTGATGGCGCGGCCACCCACCATCACCGCCATCGTGCCAGCCCGCGCCGGGTCAAAAGGTGTTCCGGGTAAAAACCTGTGGAATAATGAGGGTGTTTCCCTGCTGGCGCGCGCCATCCGTCTGGGCCGTCATTGTGGGCGGGTCGAACGCGTGATTGTATCAACCGACAGCGCCGACATGCAAGCCATCGCCCTGTCTGAAGGTGCTGAATGTCCTATCTTGCG
>JANMEM010000257.1:0-5013 GCA_031376985.1 Hyphomicrobiales bacterium | reverse complement strand
CCGTCGCCGAAGCTGACCAGATACAGACGTCTTCGCCACCCGCAAGGCCGGCAAACTTAAAAGAGAGCCAAAACACACTCTCCCTTGCTGACCTGTTGCCCGAATGGAAAAAGCCCCGCGACATGCCGAAGGGTTGAGGTTCGAAGTCTGACACTCTATGTGCAGGTCATGGCCCAAAGCTTTGAACAATTGCGCGAAGATTTCTCCTATCTGGAGGATTGGGAAGACCGTTACAAACACGTCATTGACCTTGGCCGTGCCCTGCCCGCAATGCCGGAAGCACTCAAAACCACGGCCACAAAGGTCAACGGCTGCGCCAGTCAGGTCTGGATTTATTCCACGCCCACATCCGATGCAAAACTGACCCTGCAAGGCGACAGCGATGCACTCATCGTCAAAGGCCTGATCGCAATTGCATTCATGATCTACGAACCGCTGACAGTTGACCAAATTGTAGATCTCGACGCCGTGCCGTTCTTCGCCGAACTCGGATTGAAAGAACACCTCACACCCCAACGCTCAAACGGATTGGCATCCATGGTAGCCCGGATCAAGGCAGATGCAGCGTTGGCGAAGAAAGAAACCTCATCAGTCACTCCGTGACAGCTTCTTCATGAGGAATGGAGAAGCGAAAATTTTTAACTTGTCCCTTCTCCAGCCCTCTTGCTGGAGAAGGTGCCCGAAGGGCGGATGAGGTCCCTTCACTCCACAACAATTCTCGGCTTGAAATCTCCCACGGCCCAATGCCCGATTTGGGATGGTCCACCGTGCTGCAACGGGACCTTAAAGCCATAATGCCGCGCCAAGCGCGTCAGGGCCAACTGCAAGACTGCTTTTCCTGCTCTCCGCGGCAAATTCAATCGCAGCTCGGCCTGCTCAAGTCCGCCAGCCATGCAGCACACATGCAGCAGAATGCCGGACAGTTCCGGTCCCACCGCCCCCAGTGCCTGATGCACCTTGTCCCGCGCTTCAAGCGCCACATCATTCAGCTTCTCGATGTGATTGTCGCTGAATTGCGCTTGTCTGCCACTGGAACTGCCTCGCATCTCATAGGACATGGTCACACGCGGGCTAAGATGGGCGCGCTCATAGTCAACCCGCAGTCTTTCGCCCGCCCGCAATTGCTCGCCATCCAGCACCGCTTTGCCATCGGCCTGCTTCATCAAACCCAGCCGCTGCAAGGGGCTCTCGTTACCATCAAAAACCGGCAGTGACGCTCCACTTTCAAACCGATACAGGCCGGGAGAATTTTCCTTCAATCGACCTGCCTGTTTCAATTGTTCGAGAATCTTCGAATTGCGCTGCGACATTGGCTTGCAAGCAGCCTCTCCCGCCATTTGCACATGCCAACACCCGGAACGCCATAAAAACGTTGCATTATGTGGGACTTTTGCAGACTTGGTCTCGGTCGATTGGGGCGCATGAAACATGGTAGAACTCCTTTGTGTAAAGAGTCCTAGAACAAAAATAGAACAGAATCAATCCCTATTTTAGGATACGGCAGAAAAACGGATATCCTGCTCAATCAGGATTTCTGAAGCTGGCACGAAATGATCATAACATAGCACCATGCCGACGCGGTCTGAAGTGGTGCGCAAAGGCAGTTTCAACCAATATTGCACCACGTGTTCCTTGTTCACAATGGGGCCGCGAACCACCCCCTGCGTTGGCTGGGCAAGGTCAATGGTCCGCTTGTAGGCGGCCCGCCAATAGTCAAGCTTGTTGCTGCACGGCAACTCTGCCACCAGCATTCCCGTCACTTCACGGTCGTAGATATCGCGCAGCCGGGTGCCGGCCAGTCGTACGCTTGATTTTTCAAAGTCCGCATGAACATCAATCAGGCTGATGCCCGGCAGCAGCCTCGGAACGCTTGCGGGGTTAATGTCACCCCGGCTGGGCATGGCGTTTGATCCCGCCACGTCAAGCCAATAGTCATAAAGCTGGCGTTGCTCGGGCACAATCAATTGTGCACGAAACGCCTGTGCGCCCGAACCCCGTTCCACTGCCGCCCCGCATGTCTGCTTCGGTCACAACAACCGACTCACCGCACTTATGAATCGGCGAGTCGTGATCCGCAAGAGTCAGGAAAATTAATTTTTCGTTGTGATTTCTGGAAATCAGTGGACCGGTGCGTAAGGTCCGGTCTTGCCCTGCGCCCAATCCCAATAGGTGAGGAGGATGCGCGCCTTGTTGAAGGACATGGTTTCAAACATGGTTTGCAATTCTGCGATATCGCGTTCGCGGGTCACCAAGGGCAACTCTGCCTCCTGCATCCGCTTCAACAACCCGGTGACAGAACTGCGTGGATATGCTGCAGCCTTTAACATGACAACAATCGCATCACCTTGCAGGTCTCCCAATATGCGCGTCATCGTCGCCGTGCTGACCTGCATCAGAACTGACAATTCCTCAGCCGCAACTTCAATCTGACCACGTGCCGCCCGCTCAAGCCCTTCAAGCAGAGCATGCTGGCTCAAAGGCTCAATCTCTGTTTCATCTTCGGATTGTGTGGCCATGGTAATTTTGAGAATTTTTGTCAGCGTTTCGGAATCTGTCAGGAAGCGCGACAATATAAAGCGGCGCAATTGGGCCGGAGCCAGCCAGAACAATTCAAAAGCAAACGGCGCCTGAAAGTCGTGCCGCGTTGCAAGCGGTGCCAACAATTCCTCATTGTTCTCACACAACACCAACAGCGATTGGAAACCGTCATGTGAAATTTCGGCTTCCATATTGCGAACCAACGTCAACACAACAGATGGATCACCAGACTTGATCAGCGCATCACTGATCGGTCGTGTCAATTTCCGGCGTCGCGCAATCATACGCAATTTTGCAGATTCACCGTCCTGCACCACAGATTCAAGATCCTTGTCTGTAAGGTGCGGGCAGTCTTCCAACAATGGCCCGGCCACTTCAACGCGCGGATCGCGGATCAAACGTGCTGCCAGCAAATGTGGTGGATTGTCCATCATCGCCAGTCTTTGCGACAACATCATCAAGGGTTTCAATTCAAGCCGGGGTACTAGACGCAACAACGTATCGGCGGCCAAAGCCCGCTCTTGCGGTTGCCCCGAAGCGTTGCCCGCCGCCATCATATCAAGCAAAGAGCGCGTCAACTCAGCCAAATCCTGACCTTCGGCAACCGGCAAAATATCAATGGAAACCTGTGGGAAACTTTTGGATTCCGTGCGATCAATCTCTGAGGGAAGTTCGCTGTACTCAATGACCGCAGGCTCAATGCGGGACAGATCAAATTCTGGTGCTGGCCTCAGCAAGTCGTCATCTTCAACAGCAAATTCGCTTGCCTCGCGCAAATATTGCGATCGGTCTTCAGCCGTTGGCTTGGCCAGCAAAAGCCGCCAGATATTCTCAAGTTCAAGCTGAATGGCCCGTTCTGCCACTTCCCTTTTAACAGCCTCGTCAATCTCCGTGAGATCAGGCCGCTCGGCCTCTTTCCCGGCTTCGGGAACATAGGTGAAGTTTTCCGCAAAGCTGCCTTCAAGCTGCGGCTCAGCCGAATCCGGGGCCATGGCAACAATAGGTTCAGCCACAGGAACGACATCAAGGTGCGGAACAATATCAGCAAATTCAGGCAAGGCCGCAGCAACGGCCACAATGACTTCCGCGTCTGCAGCAAATTCTTCAACGGGGGAAATGGATTCGAAAACCGTTTCAATCTGCGTTTCAAAGGCAGGTGCCGCGACAATTTGCTCAACGGGTGAAATCGACTCAAAAATCGGCTCAGCCTGGATTTCCGGCGCCAGCGTTGGCGCAACTGGCTCAACCCACGTCTGCTGCACAGGAACAACCTCGGCCATAATCACCGGTACAGCCAAAGGCGCAGCTGCAGCAGCCGGCGTCATATCCGGCACCACAATATCGGCTCTCTTCAGGCGCGCCGTAAGGTTGCGGAAGGCATCTGCTGAAATGCGTGGCTTGACGACAATGGCTGCAACAGCCATCTCGTTTTGTGCCAAAGCGCCCTGATGTTCAGACATGCGTATCCGGTGTCCCTTCTCTTCCCACGTCCAGAATTGCAGCAGAGAGCTTCAACTTTGATTAATTCAGACCCTGGGATTGTTGCATGGCCCACTACCTTTCTCGATATGGTTAACGCCGCCTCAATTTTTTCGGGCCGCACTGGCACAGCAGACGTTAAATGCCTACATAGGCTCAAAGATTTGCGAGGCACCATGACCAACACCACCCCACCGCTGGCTGAAAAACGAGACCATGTCACCACGTGGCACGGCATCGAAAAGCACGACGATTATCACTGGCTGAAGGACGATAACTGGCAGGACGTGCTGCACGACCCCAAACTCCTGAAACCTGATATCCGAGCCTACCTCGAAGCCGAAAACGCCTTTTCATCCTCCATCATGGCTGAGACAAAGACTATTCAGGACAAGCTCTTCGAAGAAATCAAAGGCCGCATCAAGGAGGACGACTCCTCCGTTCCCTCTCCCGACGGCCCTTATCTTTATTCGTCTTCCCACGTGGTGGGCGGGCAATATCCGCTGGTCAAACGCAAACTGCGCAACGGCGGCGAAGAGGAAATCCTGTTCGACGGCAACGCCCTTGCCGAAGGAAAACCCTATTTCAGCTTCGGCGGCATTGCCATTTCACCAGACCATAAACACGCGGCCTGGAGCTTCGACGACAAGGGCTCTGAATTTTACACCGTGAAATTCCGCGACCTCGCAACAAGCACCGACAGTACCTACGAACTCACAAATACCGGCGGTGGTGCCGTCTGGTCCCCTGACCAGAAATACATTTACTACACCCTGCAGGACGACAATCACCGTCCACTCAAAACCTTCCGCCACACCGTCGGCACCACCCAATCCGACGATGAACTGGTCTTCGAGGAAAAAGACACAGGCATGTTCACAGGTGTTGGTCAAAGTCGTTCTCACCGTTTCGTCACCATTGATGTGAACGATCACGACACCTCTGAAGTCTTGTTGATCGTCACAGAAAAATAAGATGCGCAGCCAGTCTTCGTCG
>JANMEM010000216.1:0-2455 GCA_031376985.1 Hyphomicrobiales bacterium | reverse complement strand
GAAAACTCGCGGGCATCATCGATACGTCCCACATTGGAGTCTGGGGACATTCAACCGGCGGAAGCACCGCGTTCCAGGCAGGTGGCGCCCAGATTGACTTCAAAGAGCTCAATGCGTGGTGTGCTGAACACAAGCGGGAATCAACCGCCAGTGAAACATGCCAATTCGTGGGCACTGAGAAAGCGGTCGCCACGCATTACGGTGTTGCCGATCCGTTTGCAGCACCCATGCCCGCCCTTTGGGATCATCGCGTAGCAGCAATTGTGACTGGCGCTCCCGGCGGCGAACTGCATGCATTTGGTGATACAGGGATTGCGGCTGTCAAGGTGCCGACGCTGATCATGTTCGCGATCAACGATGAAGTGGTTTTCCCGAAATACAACGCCCTGTGGGCCTATGATGGCATCAGCAGTCAACACAAGTCTTTGGCCGCGTTTGATGACGGCAAACATGGCATGTTTTTGTATGTACGGCTGCCGCAGCTCAAAGTGGCAACGGTCTTGGCGACCGCGTTCTTTCTCGACGTCCTCAAGGGCGATGCGGAAGGCCGGGCCGCACTGAAGCCCGACGCGCGTGTGTTTCCGGGAGTGAGTTACAAAACCACTGCCCCTTAGCCAGAAGCCCCTTCGCCTTTTCTGAGGCATATTTATTGGTCTCCCGCGGGTCGCGGCTAGGGGAATCGGGCTTACGCTGACCGCAATTGGACGCCCCGTAAATCGCCGATGCGTTCGATTGTGATGTCTGCTGGCGGGTAAGAGGCCACTATCTTGGGATCGAGGGCGTAGTGGCCCTGACGGACAAAAATTGTCGTCAGGCGGTCGCCCCAGATTTTCTTCATCGCATCGAGAATACGGATTTTGTCGTCGATCATGACGTAGTTTTTGGCGGGATGGATGCGGGCTATTTCGTCCAGCTCCAACTCCTTGTGAACGTAGATCAGAACTTCGCCTTCAAGTTCATCCCACAGGCCTGAACTCATAATCTTGCGTGGCTGGAACACGCCGTCGCCGTCTGACAGAATTGATCTCCGTCCCCAGGTTTTTGCAAACTTCACTGCTTCCAATGCACCGGGGTAAAGCCGTTCGGCATAGGGATATTCAAGCAGCCATTTTGCCAGTTCCAAAATGCGGCGGTCGTGGATTCTTTCAACACGCAGGCGTTGGACCGCGCCCAGATAATCAGCGTATCCCAACTCTTTGAACAGCGTGTCGTAAATGGCGAAATAGCGATCCCGGACGTCCTGACCGAAACGTGCAATCAGATGGGCGCTCAGATCGGCCTGTACATGGTCATTGTCGAGCAGCGTGTTGTCCACATCGAACAACACCACAACATTTTCGGTCATGCCTTGCTCGCCGGTTTTTCAACATGGCCTCCAAACTGGAAGCGCAGGGCCGATAGCAAACGATCTGCATAGTCGGCTTCGCCGCGCGAGCTGAAACGCTGGAACAGGGCCGTTGCGATGACGGGGGTTGGAACACCTTCATCGATGGCAGCTTGCAGGGTCCAGCGGCCTTCACCGGAATCCGATACGCGGCCCTCGAAATTGCTGAGGTCATTGTTGTTGCGAAGCGCACTTGCTGTGAGGTCCAACAGCCACGAGCCGATAACGCTGCCGCGCCGCCAGGATTCCGCGACGTCGGCCACGTCGATTTGATATTGGAAATGTTCGGGATTGCGGAGCGGCGTGGTTTCAGCGTCAGCGGTCTGTGCTCCCAGACCCACATTGGCATGTTTCAAAATGCTCAGGCCTTCGGCGAAAGCTGCCATGACGCCATATTCAATGCCATTGTGCACCATCTTCACAAAATGCCCGGCACCACTGGGGCCGCAATGCAGATAGCCAAATTCAGCTTGCCGCGGCGGGCCTTCGGAACCTGGTGTGCGTGGTGCTGATGCAACGCCGGGGGCCAGGCTTTTGAAGATGGGATTGAGATGTTCAACCACAGTCTTCTCGCCACCAATCATCAGGCAATAGCCGCGCTCCAGACCCCACACTCCGCCACTGACACCAGCATCAACATAGTGCAGATTGAGTGCCCGCAATTCCCCGGCGCGGCGGATGTCATCATGATAATGGGAGTTGCCACCATCGATGACAATATCGCCCGCGTCCAACAGGGGTGTCAGTGTTTTCAACACCGGGTCTACGACAGCAGCAGGCAACATCAACCAGACGGCGCGGGGTTTGGTCATGCCCGCCAACATGGTTTTCAGATCGGCAGAGCCGTGTGCACCTTTGGCAATGAGCCCTTGAACTGCGTCGGCATTCCGGTCAGTCACGTGGCAATCATGGCCGGCCTTCATCAGCCGTTGCGCCATGTTGGCACCCATGCGACCGAGGCCGACAATTCCTATCTGCATATTTTCAGTCTCCGGTGATGATGCCCGCCTGGCGAGGCTCTAGATATTTGGATAGTCATGCTCAAGCTGTTTGAGCACTTGCTTTGCCGAC
>JANMEM010000213.1:0-4547 GCA_031376985.1 Hyphomicrobiales bacterium | reverse complement strand
ATTGAATATGAGGCACGTCGCCAGATTGGCGTGCTGGAAGATGGTGGAACCATTCAGCAGGAAACCCGCCTCTACGACCCCAAAAAATCAGAAACACGTTCCATGCGCTCCAAGGAAGAAGCGCATGATTACAGATACTTCCCCGATCCTGATCTTCTGCCACTTGAACTGGAGCAGGCATGGGTGGATGGCATCAAAGCGACATTGCCTGAACTGCCGGACAACAAGAAGGCACGCTTTATCGCTGCCTATGGCCTGTCAGCTTATGACGCAGACGTGTTGGCAGCGGAACGCCCATCAGCAGACTATTTCGAAGCTGTCGCCAAAGGCCGTGATGGCAAACAGTCGGCCAATTGGGTGATCAACGAGTTGTTGGGTCGCCTCAATAAAGAAGGCAAGACTTTCGAAACTTCGCCCATTACTCCTGCGCAAATTGGCGGACTCGTGGACTTGATCACTTCAAACGTATTGTCTGGCAAAATGGCCAAAGACGTGTTTGAAATCTTGTGGAACGAAGGCGGTGACCCAGCGTCAATCGTCGAATCTCGTGGATTGAAACAAGTGACGGACATGGGTGCCATCGAGAAAGCCATTGATGACATCATTGCAGCCAACCCGGACAAGGTAGAGCAGGTAAAGTCGAAACCTTCGATGCTCGGCTGGTTTGTTGGCCAAGTGATGAAATCCACTGGCGGCAAAGCCAACCCGCAATCTGTGAACGACATACTACGTAAAAAAATCGGAATTAACGAATAAATCCAGCATTTTAAGCGGGGGCTTCCTTTTCCCGCGCACTCTGCTATCATCCGTGTGCTGAATTCTTTTGGCGTGCCTTGGGAGAACTGTTTTTGGGCAGTTTTGGGGGCGGCGATCAATCAGATTGACAAGCAGCGTCTGCAAGCGTTCCGGCATTCCGCCGGATTGCAGGATAGAGTGTGTGAAAGGGAGATACCACCGATGGCCAAGCCATCCAAAAAGACCGTGAAGGCAAAGCCCACGGCAAAGAAAACTGCAAAACCAGCGCCCAAAAAGGCTGCGGTTAAAGTGGTTGCGAAAGTGCCCGCATCCAAGGGGCCTTCTGCCGCGGAAAAGAACCGCTTCACGCTTTACGGCGTTGCGGCGTCGCCCAACACGTATACGGCTGCCTTGATGTTATCTTTGTGTCGGCATCCCTTCTCTTACATTCATGTGTCGTTGCGGGATGGCGCCCACAAACAAGCCGACTATCTGGTGAAGAACAGATATGGTCAGGTTCCGGCTTTGCGCGATGGCCAGACTTATTATGTGCAGTCTGCGGCGATATTGCTGCACCTCTCGGAAGTGCTGGCCAAATTCGATGGCAAGACCGTTGTCGAAAAAGGCCGCATTCGTGAGTGGCTGTTTTGGCAATGGGACAAGCTGGCATTACCCGTCTTTCGGTTGCGCGCACGGAACAAGGGTATTCGCCAGTTCGGTGATGAAGTACGTGTGATGTATGACACGGAAGCCAAGGCCGCCTTGGCCGTGCTGGAACAGGATTTATTGAAAAACGAATGGATTACAGGAAAGAAATGCACGGCAGCCGACGTCGGCATTTACAGCGTCTTGCGATACTGTGGTGATGCAAACATTGATCTGAACCATTATCCCGCTGTATCCCGCTGGAAGCTGCGTATGGAAGCCTTGCCGGGCTTTGCGACGCCGGAACAACTTTTGCCTATGGAAAGCAGATTGGTGTAAGGCAGCGCCAATTTCAACTGCTTCGAGCGAGTCACGCGTGGCGCAAACCGATAGTCAAACCCACGGCGTGGACAAGACAGATACTGGCAAACCAAGGAAACCTCGCCACCGCCAATGGGGCGGGGCAGCTTTTTGGTTAATGGTGAGTGTTGGCGGTTTGGTTGCGGGCCGGCTGGGGCATCTGCACCCGCGGTTTGATGTATTTTCTCAATTTGGTGTGCAATTCATTGCGATGGCTTTGGCTTTCTGCTGCGCCCTGCTGTTTTCACGCTACAAGACATTATTCGGCATGGCGATAACTTTTGCCCTGCTGGCAGCTTATGGGGCGTGGCCACATCTGGTGTCATCACAGCTACAATCGCCGCCGTATATAATGGTTGCAGGCGAAAAGTTGCTGCGCCTCGCACATTTCAACACTTTCAAGAACAACGAAGACTATGCTGCAATTGCCGCTGAAGTTCTGCGTCTTGATGCGGATGTAGTCAGTCTGGTGGAAATGAGCACGGCAAAAAAAATGGCGGTGCTTCCGCTTTTGAATGCCAAATACCCCTATATTTATGATTGCAAGGGAGGCCGCTATTGCGACATGGCCATTGCCTCGATCTATCCCATCATCGAAGCTGACGGCGAAGGGGAGTGGATTGGCGCACCATATATTCGCGCCACACTTGGCGGCGACATGGCGGGAGTCACAATCATAGGCGTGCACACCACGCGCTTTCCGTTTTCACGCGCACAACTGAAACAAGTGCGTGAACTGGTGAAAAAACTGGAAACCTACACGGGTGAGATGGTGGTTATGGGCGATTTCAATGCCACACCGTTTTCACGCGTCACCACAACACTGGAACAAGGCACCAATCTGAAGCGCCTCACAGAATTGCCAACCTGGCCAAGTTACGTTCAACTGCCACAACTGGCCATCGACCATATTTTCGCTTCAAAGGCCTTCCGCGTTGTCGGCAATGAACAGATCGGTCAATCCGTGGGTTCTGACCATTTTCCCATCCTCATGACACTGGCTGTAAAACTCGCACCCTGACCAGCTTTGTCGAATGCAGTGAATCGCACGTAAACAGCGCGTGGTAAAGCCTTCGGAAATTTCGTCCTAAGTGATTGAATCAAATTGCATTGAGTTTTTGTTCACTCTGCCGCGTTCAGGTGTCCTTAAGCCTGCCGCTTAAGCCGTTGTTTTATTGCTGACGTCAAAGTGACCTTATCAACCGACAAGCCAACAAAAACCGGCAGCGGACAACAGACAAAGGGGTACAGACATGATTTGGGACAACACAAATACAAACGGCGATGACATTTCTTCCATCAATGCCAACGCTGATTCCTGCCTCGCAATGGGCATGAAATATTGCATCGGCCACGGCGTTGCACAGAACAACATCGCGGCTCACAAGTGGTTCAACATTGCCGCCATCAAAGGCAGCGACAAGGCCAAGAGCTACCGTCTCGAACTCGCCCAGGAAATGACGGCAATAGAAATCGCTGAAGCCCAGCGCCAGGCCCGCCAGTTTCTGACTTTGCATTAAACAAACATAAAGACGTCAAACAAAAAAACCCCGCGAGAGAGCTAAAACTGCCCCGCGGGGTTTTGAATATCAAGGGATGTCAAATTTCAATAATCAATGTGACTGTCCAAACCCGTCGCATTCCGGTCCGAGAAAAACTCCCGGAAGCGGGTGTCTTGTTCGGCCTTTTTGCGGTTTTCGAGATAGAGTTCGGTTTCATATTCATCACTGCGTTGGCTCACTTGGCCAGCTTCACTGTCAAACAGCGGTAACGTATCCACACCGCTGGAATAGCCGGTACCCAATGGAATGTAATTTTCATAGGCCAGTGCCGCTGGTGACGCGGCGACGGCAAAAACCAAACCCAAAACAATCATGCGCATTTTCATACCCTCGAACTTCACACAATACTGATGGCAAGGCCAGAAGATTTCGTTAAGCAAAAGCTCAATTGTTCATATCAACTTCGGCCACCAGTTCCGCAGCACGTTTCAGGTGGGTGGCCACATCAGCAACATTGATGCTGTCGGGCTTCAAGGGACCCCAGGCATCAACTGTTGCCGATGGTTTTACTGCGGGGTTGACCGGGTATTCATAATTGGCTCCGGCATAAAGCGCCTGTGCTTCGTCGCTGGCCAGAAATTCCATCAACTTCAAGGCATTGTCCTTGTCCGGTGCATTTTTGGTCATCAACATGCCGGAAATGTTCACATGCGTGCCCGTCTTGTCCGAGGACGGGAAGAGGATACGGGATGCCTTGGCCCAATCTTTTTGTTCCGGTTCAACTTCATTGTTCTGCATCAAGCCCATATAATAAGTGTTGCCGACGGCAAGGTCACATTCGCCCGCCATGACACTCTTTGCCTGCGAACGATCATTGCCATTCGGTTTCACGGCGAAATTGGCTTTCACCCCTTCAAGCCACTTTTTTGTTTCAGCATCGCCCAATTTCGCAATCATGAAAGCCGTCAGCCCAAGATTATAAGGATGGTCAAAGGGGCGGGTGCAAATCTTGCCCTTCCATTTTGGGTCCGCCAGTTCTTCATAGGAAATAGCGGCCTGTGGCACACGGTCCACCGATGCGTAGACCACGCGGGCCCGCATGGTGAGACCGAACCATTGATTGTCGTCCGCGCGAAGATTGGCTGGGACCTTGGTTGAAATTGCTTCCGAGACAACAGGCTGCCCCAGGCCCTTCGCCGCAGCTTCCACAAGACGACCAACATCCGCCGTCATCAAAACATCAGCGGGACTCAAAGGACCTTCCTGTTCCAAACGCTCGATCAAACCCTTTTCAGCAAATACCAT
>JANMEM010000193.1:0-3907 GCA_031376985.1 Hyphomicrobiales bacterium | reverse complement strand
TTTGATGCGCTGAGCTCAGCGTATGTTTCCTTCGCTGCCGCAAAAGATGCTTCCATCACATCCTGCGGATAGGGACGAAGCACCGCACCGCCACCCACCAATTTTTTCAGCGCTTCCGGGTTTCTGGCGTCATATTTCGCCAGCATGTCGGCATTGGCAGCCTGGCAGGCCGTCTTGATCAGGGATTGATAGGCGGGCGGCAATTCAGCCCATTTTGCCGTGTTGATCATGGTGTGGAGCATGGCACCACCTTCCCACCAGCCGGGATAGTAATAGAATTTGGCAACCTTGTAGAAACCAAGCTTCTCGTCGTCATAGGGGCCAACCCATTCGGCAGCGTCGATGGTGCCTTTTTCAAGCGCCGGGTAAATATCACCACCCGGAATTTGCTGTGGCACCACGCCCAGTTTCGAAATCACCTTGCCGCCAAAACCGCCGATGCGCATTTTGATGCCCTGCATATCCGCAACGGATTTGATTTCCTTGGTGAACCAGCCGCCCATTTGCGCACCCGTATTGCCACAGGGGAATGCAATCAGGTTTTTGGTGGCGTAGAATTCATTCATCAAATCCATGCCGCCGCCATAATACATCCAGCCATTTTGCTGGCGGGCATTGAGGCCAAACGGAACGGCGGTGGCGAAAGCATAGGTCGGATCTTTGCCCCAATAATAATATGACGCGGTGTGGCACATTTCGATGTTGCCCTTCCCCACTTCATTGGCCGCCTCAAGGCCCGGCGCAATTTCACCTGCGGGGAAAACCTGGATCTGGAATTTGTTGTCGGTGGCTTCGGCCACGAATTTCGAGAATGTTTCAGCTGCACCGTAGATCGTATCCAGCGCCTTCGGGAAACTTGAGGTCATGCGCCATTTGATTTCGGGCGCAGACTGGGCAATGGCGGGTGAAGCGATGGCGGCGACAGCACCTGCCGATGCGATGCCTGCATTCTTGAAAAACTTGCGACGATGCATGTGTAACTCCCATTTTTTTGTCCGGCAATTCACGTCCGGTGGGCCAACACTATAGCAATCTCAATCCTCGTCAAACTTGCGGGTGACCAGGTCTTCCAGCGCCGACATTGCGGCATCAGCCTGCGGGCCTGAAGCCTCAACCACAATCGAAGTTCCAATCGAAGCCGCCAGCATCATCAGGCCCATGATCGACGTGCCCGGAACACTTTGCCCGTCCCTGCTCACAACCACATTGGCGTCAAAACCCTCGGCACATTTCACAAATTTGGCCGAGGCACGGGCATGCAGCCCACGCTGATTTGTGATGTTCATTTCCCGCGAGATTGTCGGCATGTCAGTCTCCGAGCACCTGACTGGCGATGTTGATATATTTTCGTCCGGCGTCCTGCGCCGCAGCCGCAGCCTTGTGCAGATTACAATCCACCCGGATGCGCGCCAACTTCACCAGCATCGGCAAATTCAATCCCGCCACAACCTCAACCTTGCCTTCCTGCAAAAGTGAAATTGCCAGATTGGAGGGGGTACCGCCAAACATGTCGGTAAGAATAATAACGCCCTCACCGGTTTCAACGCGGGTTACTGCTGCTGCAATATCGTTGCGCCTCGAATCCATGCGGTCTTCGGGGCCGATGGAGATGGCTTCGATGTGGGCTTGCTTTCCCACAACATGTTCCATGGCGTGGATGAATTCCTCTGCCAGTCGGCCATGGGTGACGATGACCAAACCAATCATGCGATACGCACTTTAACAACCATCTGCCGCCCCTCACTTGGCACGTCTCGTTCGACGTGGGAGACGTTGTTTACGCTGCCCGCGCAAGACGGGCAAGCGGGGTATCAAGACTGATTTTGTTGCAACGCCAGCCTGGCCCAGGCAACACGTACGCGTGCAGCCGCAGAGGGTTTTGCTGGATCAATGGCGATATTCGGAACGGACAGACCAAGAATTTGCGTCAGCATATCTTCCGGTTGTGGCAAGCGTTCGATTTGGGATGCGGGCCTCAAATCAACAACAAGAACCAAGGGAATGTTCTGCACAGAGCCAATGTTCAAAACGTCATGGCCGCGCACTTCGAACAGACCTGCAATGGTATCCGGAGCCGAGGTCAAAACAGTTTCGCCATCGCGCCGCAGAATTGTCTGATCATCCGCAACCAATGTGGCAACTATGTTTTTTCCGGACAAGCCCGTGCCGGAAGCTTCCAATAGCTGTAGTGCCAAATCAGACTTGCCGGTGCCGGCAGCACCCCTGATCATGACGGCTGTACCGTTCAGGCTCACTGTGGTGGCATGGACGCGTAACGTATCACTCATGTTCGCCGCACTGGTAGGTCGACTGCTTCCAGCGCCGGCAATTGAACGATAAATCTGGCACCCAACACAGTTCTTTCTCCCCCCGCATTGGCCCGGCCCAAACGGTTTTCGGCCCAGACGCGACCCTTGTGGGCTTCGACGATTTGCCGGGAGATTGCAAGGCCCAGACCGGAGTTGTTGCCGAAACTCTGTTCCGGCCTGTCCGTGTAGAAACGCTCAAACACGCGTTCCAAATTCTCTGGCCGGATGCCCGGTCCTGAATCTTCAACCCGCACTTCAATGACATTTCCGGCGCGTCGCAGGCGCACCTGTATTTTTGATCCAGGCGACGTGAATGAACGGGCATTGTCGACAAGGTTTCTGAAAACCTGTGACAGCCGGGATTCCTGGCCTGCAATTGCATAGGCTTCCGATTGCTTCACACCGGCGTGAGGCGGCTGCACATTCAAGGCGACTTCCGCCATGCCTGGTTTGGCCAATTCGTTGGACATCGTGGTGATATTGCCAAGCAGTGAGGCCAAATCTGAAGGCTTTGACTCGGTGCGCGCCAGCTCCGCATCAAGACGTGACGCGTCAGAAATATCGGTGATCAGACGGTCCATGCGCTTGACGTCCTGCTTGACAATTTCAATCAGGCGATTGCGTTGTTCGTCTTTCTTCACCACTTGCAGGGTTTCAACCGCACTGCGGAGCGACGTGAGCGGATTTTTCAATTCATGGGCAACGTCGGCGGCAAAGGCTTCGATGGCATCAATGCGATTGTAGAGCGCGCCCGTCATATCGCGCAGCGAGCCTGACAAATGTCCGATCTCATCCCGCCTTGTGCTGAAATCCGGAATTTCAACACGCTTGGAAATGCCACGACGCACCTGCTGTGCTGCTTCTGAAAGTCTGCGGATGGGATTGGCAATCGTGCCTGCCAGCAGAGCCGACAGCAACAGGGTGACCATGGCCGCAAAGCCGAATGTAAAAATCACAACCTGCCGCTCCGCCCGCAACACGTCGTCGATTTCACCCCCCTTGTTGGTGATGATGAGGGCACCGAGTACCGCGCGGTAGCGCTGAACGGGAACCGATACAACCACAACAATTTCACGGTTCTCGTCAAGTTTAACCTGTGACACGCTGGCACCGTTCAGCGCGGCTGCTACTTCAGGAGATTTTTTATTGTTGTCGAGGCCATATTCCTGCCGCACCGGATAGTCGTAGCCAAACAGATAGGCTTGAAGTCGGTTCCAGCGTCTGCGCCACCAGGACTGATTTTCATCACTGGCTTTGTTGTCGACTGTTTCAATAATATCGCCGCCATAAATAAAACGGCTATCGACCACGAGGTTGCCGTCAGGATCAATGATCTGGGCCAGATTGCCTGTGTTGGCCAAGAGCCTGCGCAACACCGGGCCTGCGGTTTCGGGATTGATTGGAAAATCCAGACCGTCGGTCTGGTCGTTTTCGGCAGTGGCGTCTGGCGTGTCCTGTAATGAATTGGGATCATTGCCGCCGCCATTGCTGGCTCGGCAACAGCCGACACCAGCTCCATCGTCATTGATCCCAATTCATTGCAGGACACGCCAGACGCCACCGCCGAAAATGACCAGACCGACGGTCTGGACTTTCCG
>JANMEM010000185.1:0-5570 GCA_031376985.1 Hyphomicrobiales bacterium | reverse complement strand
GATGACGATGCCGCCATTGTTGTGCGCAGCCAGAGCAAGTTCCATCGCACCGAGATAGGCGCCCTCCTGCTCGAAGCTCATGTTGCCGCGCTCATCGCAAGCGCTTGCCCGGATAATGGCGACATTCGGCACGATAGCCGGGAAATACAGCCACTCCTCGCCATTGAATTCGATCTTGCGCACGATGGGTGCTTCTGAAGCTTTCGCATTCATGGCGCAGCCTTCGTTGTCGGGATCGACGAAAGTTTCGAGCCCCACCTTGGTGATGACGCCGGGGCGCTTTGCCGCCGCCTCGCGCATCATGTCGAACATGATGCCAGAGGGCACGTTGTAGGCGGCAATCTCGTTTGCCCCCAGCATCTGCCAGATCTTCGGTGGCTCGGATGTGGACGGGCCCGACGGATACGACCCGCCAATGATGCGCGAGATGAGGCCGGACTTTGCAACATGCTCTACACCCTTGATGCCGAACATGTCACCCGCCGCGATGGGGTGAATCATTGTGAGGTTCTTTGGCTGGTTTTCGGTATCGAAGCGTTCGCCCATGGCTTGCAAGACTGCGTCGGGGCAATTGAGGCCCGACGATGAATTCACAGCGACAATGGTACCATCGGGAATATAGCGCACCGCTTCTTGGGCTGAAACTATTTTCGGCATTCATCACCTATTGCCGCGAACGATGTCGGCGGCTTTTTCTGCAATGGCAATTGTGGGGGCGTTGGTGTTGGACGACACGACTTGCGGCATGATGGAACTGTCACACACGCGCAAACCTTCGATACCATGCACGCGCAAATCCAGATCAACCACTGCCATATCGTCGGTGCCCAGTTTGCAGGTGCCCACGGGGTGATAGGACGAGCGAGCGTTGGCGCGGGCCACGTCGATGTAGTCCTGTTTGGTCTTGCAGTTGGCTCCCGGAAAATGTTCGCGCTCAACATATTTGGCGAAAGATTTTGCGCGGCCGATCTCCTGCGTGATCTTGATGCCGTCGATGTGGCGCTCAAGGTCATAGGGCTCTGCAAAGGAATTGGGATCAATGATGGGTGCGTCGTCCAACTTGTTTGACCGCAGAGTGACGCTGCCACGGGAACGCGGGCGTGTGTGGTAGGAATTGCAGGTTGCGCCATTGCCGCCGGGTACGGTACCAACACCTTCTTCAACACCTGCCCCTGCAAGGAAATGAAATTGCAGGTCAGGCGTCTTTTCCGTGCGGTCTCCCCACCAGAAGGCACCAGCTTCCACGATATTGGATGCAACAGGTCCGGTTCTGAACATCAAGTATTCTAGTCCAGCCAGTGCTGCCCAATGAGGCTTTTTATACTTGTCGTAAGAATGAGCACCATTCAGTTGCCACACCACATCAGTTGAAAAATGGTCATGGAAGTTTTGACCGACGCCCGCAAGATCATGAGTGACTTCAACATCAACCGAACGCAAATGGGCAGCAGGGCCGATGCCTGACAACATCAATAGTTTCGGTGAACCGATCGCACCCGATGTGACAATCACTTCACGGTCAGCGTCGATACGTTTGACAACGCCGCCTTCGATGATCTCAACACCCTTGGCGCGGCCCTTTTCAATGATGATGCGCTTCACCGTCAGGCCCGTACGCAATTCAAGATTGGCGCGTTTCAATACCGGGCGCAAATAGCCAACGGCAGCGCTGCAGCGGCGGCCATTCTTGGTGGTGGTTTGGTAGAGCCCTGCCCCTTCCTGCTTGCCCGAATTGAAGTCCGGATTGTGAGGCATGCCAATGTCCATGCAGCCTTGCACGAAGCCTTGGGACAAGGGCGAAGGTGTTCTCGGATCAGACACACCCAACGGACCATCGGTTCCGTGTTCACTGCCTGCGAGGCGGGTGTTACCTTCTGATTTTATGAAATAGCTTTTGAGGTCGGCCCAGCTCCAGCCCTTGCAGCCCATCTCGCTCGCCCAATGATCGTAATCTTCGGGGCAACCACGGGTGAAAATTTCAGCATTGATTGAACTACCGCCGCCCAGAACGCGGGCTTGCGGGTAGACAACCTTCCGGTTGTTGGCGTGCTTCAGCGGTGCCGTATTGTAACCCCAAATCAGATTGCCGGACGTCATCTTGGCAAAGCCAACGGGCACATGGATGTAGGGGTTGGTGTCTTTCGGCCCCGCCTCCAACAGCAGCACGCGGGCGTCAGGCATTTCTGACAACCGCGCGGCCATGACGCAACCCGCCGAACCTGCCCCTACAATGATATAGTCATAGCCAGCCATTCAATTTCATCCAAACGTCTTGTCAAATGTCAAACCTGTCCCTATAAATAACCAAATAGTTATTTGTTGGCAAGTGACATTGATGAAGCAAGCAAAACCACAGGTGAGAGATCCGGAAGCGACCAAGCTGCGCATTCTGGCGGCTGCCACGCAGGAGTTTGCCAAGTTCGGCTTGGGTGGCGCCCGGGTGGACCACATTGCCGCACGGGCCAAATCCAACAAGCGCATGCTCTATCACTACTTCGGCAACAAGGACGCCTTGTTCGCCATCACGGTTGAAAACGCCTATTCACAATTCCGCGAACAGGAAGCAGCTTTGCAGCTGGACAGCCTGGATCCGGTCACTGCCATACGCCGATTGGTCAGTTTTATCTGGGACTACTTCATCAAGCATCCCGAATTCATTACGCTGGTGAACAGCGAAAATTTGCACAAGGCCAAGCATTTGAAAGCCTCAAAGCGCAACACCGACATGAGCCGCAAATTTGTGGCACGTATGCAGGCGCTGTTATCGCGGGGGGAAGCAAGCGGTGTATTCCGGCATGGGCTTGATCCGGTGCAGGTCAATATTTCTGTTGCTGCCATTGCCTATTACTATCTGACCAACCGCTTCACCGGCTCCATCATTTTTGAACGTGACCTGATGGCCAAGGACGCATTGGCCGATCGTTTGACATTCAACACCAGCACAGTGTTGCGCATGGTGTGTACGGCAGAGGAGATTGCACGATTGGAAAAAAACGGAGGCCTGGCGTGATGGGGCAAGTTTTGGTGACGGGAGCGGCACGCGGCATTGGCAAGGCCATTGCGCTGGCAATGGCGAAGGCGAACTATGATGTGGCCGTGGCGGATTTGGATGTTTCGGCTGCGTTGCAAGACGTGGCCAACCAAATTGCAGCCATGGGCATGAAAACGGCGGTGCTGAAGGCAGATATTTCCGACATTCACGGGCACGAAAAACTGCTGGATGCTGCTGAAACCGCACTTGGTCCACTGACTACACTGGTCAACAATGCTGGCGTTTCCGTTGCGGCGCGTGGTGATCTTTTGGACGTGTCGCCCGAAAGTTATGATCGCTGCATGAATGTAAATGCGCGTGGCACGTTTTTTCTGACACAGGCTTTTGCGCGGCGGGTGCGTGAGAATATCACGGAATGTCACCGCAGCATTGTCACCATCACCTCTGCGAATGCAACAGCAGTGTCAATTGCACGAGGCGAATATTGCATGTCAAAAGCGGCGGCTTCGATGATGTCGAAACTGTTTGCGAGTCGCCTCAGCGATGAGGACATTGGTGTTTACGAGATTCAACCGGGCTTCATCGAAACCGATATGACCGCCCCTTCGAAAGCAAAATATGACGCCTTGATTGAAGGCGGGCTGACGGTGATCAAACGTTTTGGCACGCCAGATGAAGTGGCGCGGATCGCACTGACCTTGGCTTCCGGCCTGCTGCCCTACACAACAGGACAGGCCATACAGGCAGACGGTGGATTGTTGACGGTGAGGTATTAGGTATGAAGATCGATTTTCCATCAGGCACTTACAGCTTGCAAGGTTCACCCTTGCCGATTGTGCCGCCGTCACAGCCGTTCAATCGCGTTGCTTTTGCTGCGGCCCATGTGGTGGCTGATCCCCTTTCCAATGCTGACCCATCCGTCCAACCTGCCATCGACTGGCCAAAGACCATGGCCTACCGCACGCATCTTCTCGATTTGGGTTTCGGCATCGCTGAGGCCATGGATACTTCACAGCGCGGCATGGGTCTGGATTGGCCCAATGCACTTGAATTGATCAGGCAGTCATTGGTCAACGCCGGACCTCGTGCGGATTTGATTTACTCAGGTTGCGGTACTGACCAGCTGATGCCGGATTATGCGCGTTCACTTGACGATGTGATCAAGGCCTATCTTGAGCAATTGCACGCCATCCAAAAACTCGGTGGTCGTATCATTTTGATGGCCAGCCGGGCTTTGGTACGGGTCGCAAAAACTCCGGATGACTATGTGAAGGTCTATTCTCGCGTCTTGGGCGAAGCCGACCACCCTGTCGTGTTGCATTGGTTGGGGGAAATGTTTGATCGGGCCCTTAAAGGCTATTGGGGTGAGGACAGTTTCGACGCCACCATGACCACGGCGTTGCGGGTGATTGATGCCAATGTTCCAAAAGTGGATGGGATCAAGATTTCACTTCTTGATCATGCGAAAGAAGTCATGATGCGACGGCGGCTTCCGGCGTCTGTCAAAATGTACACCGGAGATGATTTCAACTATCCGGCTTTGATTGCGGGTGACAGCAAGGGCTATTCCCACGCGCTGCTTGGTATTTTCGATGCTATTGCACCAGCGGCTTCGGCGGCACTGGCAGCTTTGGCCAATGGTGACCTTACGACTTACAATCGACTGATGGCACCGACTGTTCCACTGTCTCGGCTGATTTTCCGCGCACCCACTCAGTTCTACAAGACTGGCATTGTGTTTCTGGCATGGTTGAATGGCCATCAGGATCATTTCATAATGATCAACGGGGCGCAAGCCATGCGACCACTGCCGTATTTTGTGGACTGCTTCAAACTGGCTGACCAAGCGGGTCTGCTAGCTGATCCTCATCTTGCAACCACTCGCATGAAAAGGCTGCTTGCTGTTTATGGTGCGTGATCTTTCGCAACATTTGGGCAGCTGCTCCATCAACACCGCCACGCTTGGCTTTCAGGCCCCGATTGGCGAAGTAATTGATGCCGTGGCGCGCGCAGGTTTTGGTGTGATAGCGCCATGGCGGCGTGAAGTCGAAGGCAATGACGTGAAGTTGATTGCCAAGCATATTCGTGATGCTGGTTTGGCGCTCAGCGGCTATTGCCGTAGCACCTATATTCCCGCGCTTGATGCGCAAAGTTTCCGCACCAATATCGAGTCCAACAAGCGGGCGCTGGATGATGCGGCAACACTTGGTGCACCGTGCTTTGTCATGGTGGTGGGAAGTTTGCCAGCGGGGTCGAAGGATTTGGCTGCGGCCCGGCGGCAAGTGAAAGAAGCTTCTGCGGAACTTGTTGAATATGGGCACAAGGTCGGCGTCAAAATTGCGCTGGAACCTTTGCACCCGGTTTATGCAGCAGACCGCAGTTGCCTGACGCTGCTCTCGGAAGCCCTCGACTGGTGCGATGAAATTGATGATCCGTGGATTGGCGTGGCGATAGATTGTTACCACGTGTGGTGGGATCCCCATTTGATACGGGATATTGCAAGGGCAAAAAATCGCATCTTCGCCTATCACGTTTGCGATTGGCTGGTGCCCACCACTGATGTGCTCAATGACCGGGG
>JANMEM010000498.1:0-5301 GCA_031376985.1 Hyphomicrobiales bacterium | reverse complement strand
GCACGAAGAGTTCCGCACTGTCATCGCGGCTGGCCATGGGTTTCACGTGGCGCACAACCTTGAAGTCTTTCTTCATCATGGCCAGTAACTGGTTTTCCGTACCACCGCGCAATACCTTGGCCAGATAGGTACCACCAGGTTTCAAAACCTGTTGGGCGAAGTGATAGCCTGTTTCCACAAGTGCGATAATATTGATATGGTCGGTCTGGCGGTGACCCGTGGCGTGAGCGGCCATGTCCGACAATACAACGTCGGCCTTATGACCGTCGAGAGCGTCGGTCAGCAGCTTTGGCGTATCCTCATCATAGAAGTCTTTCTTGAAAAAGATGACGCCAGACACCTCATCCATGCTGTGCATGTCGATGGCAACCACCCTGCCCTTGCCTTCAACGGATTTCACACGCTGCGCCGAAATCTGGCTCCAGCCACCGGGGGCCGCACCCAGATCCACAACGTAGCCACCGGGTTTCAGGAATTTGTACTTATCGTCGATCTCTGAGAGCTTGAATGCCGCACGGCTGCGGAAGCCCAATTTCTTGGCCTCATGCACATAGGGGTCGTTCAACTGGCGTTCGAGCCACAGCTTTTGCGACACGGTGCGGCCTTTGCCGGTTTTGACGCGCACTTTCAAACGTCCTGTGCTCAACTTGTTGCGATCACCCGGCCTGCTCATACCCGTCTCCCCAAATGGCCATCGGCCTTCATCAAATGCGCCAGAATGCCTTCACGCAACCCCCGGTCCGCCACGCGGATGCGAAGGCCTGGAAAAGCGGCGCGGATTTCTTCCAATATTGCACAGCCCGCCAAAACCAGATCGGCGCGTTCCCGGCCAATGCAGCCGTTGCGGGTGCGTTCGTCATAGCTCATGCGGCGAAGCTGATCGGTGACGCGCGTGGCATCTGCGCCATCAAGCCAGCAGCCGTCGACCAGTGAGCGGTCATAATGACGAAGGCCCAAATGCACGCCCGCAATGGTGGTCACGGTACCGGAGGTGCCGAGCAAATGATCAGGCCCAGCGTTTCCCGCATTCAGCGTTGCGACTTCTTCAACAAAAGGCCTTAGCAGCTTTTCAACATCGCCGCGCATGGCGTCAAAGTCTTCCGGCGTCACATCGCGGCCGCCACCATGGCGTTCAGACAAAGTTACCACACCGGCCGCCAGCGAAATCCAGGCACGCACGTCGCCGCCATCGACTTTCCGGGCAACCCACATGACTTCAGTGGAACCACCTCCAATGTCGAACACGATGGCCGACGTAGCATCATCGCCAATCAGGGCTTCCGCACCAGCCGCTGCCAACATGGCTTCCGTTTCGCGGTTGATGATTTCGAGATCAAGACCTACTTCGTTGGTGACCCGGTCAATAAAATCCGGGCCATTTTCAGCCAAGCGACAGGCTTCGGTGGCAACCAGCCGAAAACGTTCAACCTTGTGCCATTTGAGTTTGTTGGAGCAGACGCGCAGCGCCTCGATGGTGCGGTCCATGGCTGCATCCTTGAGGCGGCCCGATGTGCCCAAACCTTCGCCAAGCCGGACAATGCGCGAAAATGCGTCGACAATAACAAAGCCCCGGTCCGTGGGGCGGGCCAAAAGCAGGCGACAATTGTTTGTGCCAAGGTCAAGCGCCCCATAGCAGAAGGCGTCAGGCACTGTCTTGCCGTTCAACCCATTGCCCCGTGGCTTGGGCCCACCATGGGGGTGCCCGTTTTTGCCACCGCGGCCTCCGGGGCTTTTCGCCCCGTTGCTGGTCGCGTCCACTGTAATCCTCTCAGGCAACACGCGTTCGCAAGGGTGCAAGCACCCGGAACAGCATATCCACCACAAACATTTCGTTGAAACCACCTTAGCACCTTCCGGGCGGCGGTAAAGGAATTCTAAAAAGCGGTAACTTCCGAAGCGACATTAACTTCAAATTGACCTCCGCCTGCGTAAATTTGAAGTGTTGGGGTACTTGGTGCATGCGCAGTTACGGCAGAAGTTGGTTCAAGGAAGGTTCGTTGATCGCCGAATTTGGTGACAGCTTTGGCCAAGCCGCGCGCCAACAGAAGAACGCCGTAGCCCTCAATGCTGCCAAGGTTGACGCTGAACTGGCATCAAAAGCCAAGTCCGAATTCATCGCCAACATGAGCCACGAGCTGCGTACACCGCTCAACGCCATCATCGGCTTTTCAGATATGTTGGCGACCAGAACGGTAACAGGGCCGGAAAAGGTCCAACAATATTCTTGCTACATCAAGCAAGCGGCAGAACATTTGCTGGCTTTGATCAACGGCATTCTGGATGTTTCAAAAATCCAGGCGGGCAAATTATCGGTTGATCCGGAACCTGTGAGCCTGCTGTCAATTCTCGACTCGACCCTGTTGATTACCGACGCGAAGGCCAAGGAAAAAAACATTGCCGTTGAAAGCCATGTGTCAGAAAAATTGCCATTGCTGTTGGCTGATCCTTTGCGCCTCAAGCAAATCATCATCAATCTCCTGTCCAATGCCGTAAAGTTTACGCCTGAATGGGGCCGGGTGCGGCTTGATGCGTCGGTGCAGACCGAGGGCTATGCCACGATTTCCGTGAGCGACACAGGTCCCGGAATGGACGCCAGCGAAATAGAAACTGCCATGAGTCCGTTTGGCCAAGTAGAGGCAGGCTTTAACAAGCGCCACGAGGGCACAGGTTTGGGGCTGCCCATTGCCTACGCCCTGACACGATTGCACGGCGGCGATTTGCGCATTCAGTCGGCCAAGGGTGCGGGTACGCGCGTTACCATATTCATTCCATTGGCAACCAACATCTCGGCCACCAAAGCTTTGGTCGATGTTCATGCCCATCCGGGAGTTCAGTGAGTTCCATGCCCATACAAACTTCAATGCAATCTCCCGCCGCGACGGCATTTTCATCGATACAACCCACAGCTAAAGTCGTTGCGCAAGACGCCGAACGCATGGGCCGCATTGTGGCGGTGACGGGTGCCCACGCCATCATCATGCTGGATGCGCAAGACGCCATGTTCTCGGACGCCCAGCGCAGCCCTGACATTGGTACGTTGTTAAAGGCTGAAACCGCAAACTCCATTACATTGGCACTTGTATCGGCCTTGAGCGCACCCTCACCCACCAACAATCCCGGTGACAAGGAACTGCGCATCGTCGAAGTGGAATTCATTGGCGAATTGCCCAAAGGTGCCGACGGTATTCCCCGGTCTTTCCGCCGTGGCATTTCCGGATATCCGTCGCTGGGTGACGCGGTCTATCGCGCCAATCGGGCCGAGCTGGCACTGGCCTATGCCTGCGATGCTGCAAGTTCAGTGCGTGTTGGTTACATCCAACAAGATCCCTCTATTCCGGCCATGATCAAGATTGACGAAATGCTCGGCAAGCATTTTGCAATTTTGGGAACCACAGGTACCGGAAAGTCCTGTACTGTGGCATTGATCCTGCGGCGTATTCTCGACAAGAATCCGCAAGCCCATATCCTGTTGCTTGATGTTCACCGCGAATATGCTACGAGTTTCCAGGGCATGTCGGAGATCATCACGCCGGACAACATGTCGTTGCCGTTCTGGCTTTTGAACTTTGATGAAGCTGTGGAAATTCTGGTTGGCAATCAGGGCAACCGCGAAACCGATATCGAAATCCTGCGCGACATCATTCCCATGGCGAAACAGCGCTACTTGGCCAACCAGCGCCGCGACAAGGCAGGCATTTCACGCAACACCGCAACAGCCATCGACACCCAGAACGTTGGTGTTGACACGCCCATCCCCTACCGCACGTCAGATCTATTGGGTGTCATCGACGAGCATATGGGCAAGCTCGAACTCCGCAACGACCTCTCACCTTACAAGCGGTTGAAAGCGAAGCTCGAGTCGATCTCGCGTGATCCACGTTACAGCTTCATGTTCGGCTCGCTGACTGTGCAGGATAACATGGCTGCTGTTCTCGCCCGCATTTTCCGGATTCCTGTGAATGGCAAACCCATTGCCATTGTTGAACTTGGTGGTCTGCCGTCAGAAATCATCAACGTTGTGGTGTCCGTGCTGGCGCGACTTGCGTTTGATTTTGGTGTGTGGAGTGCGGGCAAAATTCCCATCACATTCGTTTGCGAAGAAGCGCACCGCTATGTGCCGAACGACAAGACGTTGGGTTTTGAACCGACCAAACGCGCCATATCGAAAATTGCCAAGGAAGGCCGCAAATACGGCGTATCACTGGCAATCGTCACCCAACGTCCGGCGGAATTGGACCCCACCATTCTGTCTCAGTGCAATACCATTTTTTCACTGCGGCTGACCAATGAGCGCGACCAGGAAATTCTGAAGGCCGGCATTTCGGATGCCGCCGCATCTCTGCTCGAATTTATGCCCACCATGGGAACGGGCGAAGCCATCACCTTTGGTGAAGGGGTGGCGCTGCCCACGCGCATCAAGTTTGACATGCTGCCCGAAAATGAATTGCCAAGGTCGAACACGGCAAGCTTTACCAAGAATTGGGCCAAGGACTTGCCCGATGACACCTTCCTGCATGAAATCGTCAACCGTTGGCGGGCTCAAACTTATAATCCGGACTCTTCAAATTACTCGGTGGACGACATGCAAGTGGCTGCTGTTCAGGTGGCGCCGCCACCGCAGCCGGTTGCACCTCAAGCGCCACACAATCCTGGAGGCTTCGGCCAAGCCGCGCGTAATGCACCGCCACCTCCACAACCGTCACTGCGTCGCAACCCAGTGCTGGGCGGAAACGCTCCCCCACCGCCAGCCGCCCCAAACACTCCCCCAACCGCAGCCCAGATCAGCAACAAACAGGAAAGCCTGGCGAATTTGTTGAAGCAGTTCCGGAATTAGATCGGCGTTCTCGACACACTTGCCTTTGCGCCGACACAGGGCTATTGACCGCGCATCCAACGGGCACACCCTGCCCCGCTTGGGGGATCGTCTAACGGTAGGACCGCGGACTCTGACTCCGCTAGTCTAGGTTCGAATCCTAGTCCCCCAGCCAAACTTATTTAATAGTGCATAATCTATATATATCAACAGGTTACAGAAGGCGTAGGGAACTTATACCCTACAGCATACCCTACAGGTTATACCCTACAGACGCTACTTTGGGTCTTTGAGCACCGGAGCAATCAATAGGTTCGGATAAGAGAGAGACCCCAAAGCATTGCCTCTTAGTAATTAGCCTCATCCCTCCACAACTCACTCCAAGCTACTTTGAGCCGCGCTACATGCACAGCCGACTGCCGCCCTAAGGTTAGGCACGACCCCGTCTCAGGTGCACGAAGTGATCGGCTTGGTTGCACCGGCTCAAT
>JANMEM010000167.1:0-5015 GCA_031376985.1 Hyphomicrobiales bacterium | reverse complement strand
ATCTGCTCCAGGCGGTGCTGATCCGCGACCAGTTGGAACACATCCTCACCTAGTTCAATATTAAGTGACAGGTCGCGGCGCTCCAAGGCTGGCAATATCCGCTGTGCCACCCGCTCAAACAGCTGCGGCACATCAACATTTCCCAGTCGAAGTTCCATCTGCCCGGCATCAATCGCCGACAAATCAATAATCGCATCAATGATCGATGTCAGCTCATTGGAAGAGCGTCGGATATCGAGGATATATTCACGCTGTTTCGGTAGAAGTTCGCCGGCAATGCCCAGATCCAGTGTTTCGGCAAAACCGGATATGCTGGTCAGGGGAGTGCGGATTTCATAGGACACGTTGGCCAGGAACTGGCTCTTCAACCGGTCAGCGGCCTCCAATGCCTCGGCCCGTTCGCGCAATGCCTGTTCTGCACGCTCAGCATCTGAAATATCTGCGAAGGTCAAAAGCGCATTGCCATCAGGCAAAGGCACGGCAGAGTAGCTGAGCGTAAAGCCCTGTTGCGACACCCTGCCATCCAGTCGTTTGCGGTTTCCTTCGAGCGCTGTCAGCGCATATCGAATGTCCTGCCATGCAGCCCGCGCTTCAATTGTATAACCCTGCATCTGGCTCAATTGGTCGGCGTGCAGACCAGGCCCCGTTGAAGTTGCAGGAATGTCCCACATCCGCTGAAAAGCCGGGTTAAACAATTTCAGCCGCGCATCCGATCCGAAGAGTGCCACAGCTACTGACAGATTATCTAGCGTTTCCCGCTGCACCGTGGACAAGTCATTATACCGGCTTTCCAGCTGGTATTCTTTTGTCAGGTTTTCATAGAGATAGGTCACACCGCCAAAAGGATGCTGTTCACAAATCACATGCAAGGATCGACCGTCTGGCAAATACCAATAGGCCTCGCGCATCTCGAGTGTGGTATATGATGAAAGCTGCTTGGACTTCCATTCACGGAAATTCGCCTGTTCCGGCAGCACGCGCTGACCGCGCAAACGATCAAGTATTTCACTGTCAGACGGTTGGGTCTTCAACCAGGTTTCGTCCAGTGACCACAGCTTCACATAAGCCTGATTGAAGAAACGCAAACGTTGGTCTGGTCCAAAAATGGCGATTGCAGTTTCAAGCTTGTCCAGCGTTGAGGCATGCGCCTTGATATGCCGTTCAAGTTCTTTTTCCGCATCTTCAAGCGCCGTAATGTCAAGGGCATAGCCAATCGCACCAGTCTCGGTCATGCGTTCGTGCACATTGTAAGCCCGCATGGCACCTTTGGTTACGCAGCGTCCGCGACCAACAATGCCAGCAGTTTTGTCATTGCGGCTGGTGTCAATCTGATCCGGTGAAAAAAGCTTTCGGCCTGAACGCAGTACACTCTGCATGTCGGGGGCTTCCATTGCCACGACATAGGCTTGGTTGACCCAATTCAGCACACCGTCAGTTGCTGTAATCCATGCCGGAAATGGTGCCGCATCAAGAATGGCGCTCAGCCGTTGCACCTGCTTTGCCAACTTGGACGCATCATAGGACAGTTCTGCGATTTGGCGGTGGTCGTCTGTGAGCGGACGAAACCGCAAAGTCGCATGGGAGCCTGCTGGTCTGCCATCAACTTCCAGCAATTCCCCCCGGACAGTTTTCACGCCAATGTTAAAAGTTCGTCCGCTATGGCGCAAAGCTTCAAGGTTGAAATTGATTTCACTTACCGAGTCAGGTTCCAACCATGATTTGAAATCAGCCACACCTGCAAGTGTATCCGGCAGCTTGGCTGCCCCGTGCATGTCACCCGCCATGCGGTGTGGTTCAGCTTCCTGTCCACGCCAGACCAACAGAATTTGTGACTCGCTATGAAGTGCCGCTTCAACTTCATTCAATTGATATTCAAGTTCACCCACGCGGCGTTGCGCACCAATCAACTGGCGGCGTGACCGGTTGAGATTGATGAAGGTCAGCGCAAGCCCTGCGGCCATGGTGCCAAGCGCTGCAACTTCAATGGCGCTTGAACCACCACTCAGCAAAGCTGCAACGGGCAAACCTGCTGTGGTCATGCCGTCTGCCCAAGGCAACAGCGCTGACAGCAATGGCAATTCCGCATCCATGCCCTGTTTAAAATCCCGTTTTCTTGTCTGCCCAGACCATTCAGGGCGTAAGCCTCAACGCCACGAATCACGGACACGACTATAGTGAGGACAGTCCCAAAAGAAAAAGGGTGCTGCAACTTTTTGCTGCAACACCCCTGATCAGGTTTTGTGAAGAACTCAGTAGCGATAGGCGTCTGATTTGAACGGTCCGTCAGTCGTTACGCCAATGTAGGCCGCCTGTTCAGGCTTCAGTTCGGTCAAGATCACACCAAGCTTTTCCAAATGCAGGCGAGCCACTTTTTCATCAAGGTGCTTTGGCAGCACATAGACTTCGTTCTTGTATTTGCCATTGTCGCGGTTGGCATAGATTTCGATTTGCGCCAAGGTCTGGTTGGTGAATGACGCTGACATCACGAAACTCGGATGGCCCGTGGCGTTGCCAAGGTTCACCAAGCGGCCTTCCGACAAAATAATCATGCGGTTGCCCTTGGGGAAGGTCACCAAATCCACCTGTGGCTTTATGTTGGTCCACGGAAAATTTTTGAGTTCGGCAACCTGGATCTCATTGTCAAAATGACCGATGTTGCAGACAATCGCCATGTCCTTCATCTGCTTCATGTCATCCAGCGTTATCACGTCCTTGTTGCCGGTGGCCGTCACGAATATATCGGCAGTTGGCAAAGTCTGTTGCAAGGTCTGAACGGCAAAACCATCCATGGCTGCTTGCAAGGCACAGATGGGATCAACTTCTGTCACCACAACACGGGCACCCGAGCCGCGAAGGGAAAGTGCCGAACCTTTGCCCACATCGCCGTAACCACAGACCACAGCAACCTTGCCCGCCATCATCACATCCGTGCCGCGGCGAATAGCGTCCACCAGCGATTCACGGCAGCCATATTTGTTGTCGAACTTTGACTTTGTCACCGAGTCATTCACGTTGATGGCAGGGAAAGGCAATTTGCCCTTTTTCTGCAATTCATAAAGACGATGCACGCCCGTGGTGGTTTCTTCTGTCACACCAATAATGGCCTTGCGCTGGGCCGCAAACCAGCCCGGTTGTTCCTTGTGGCGCTTCTTGATCTGGGCGAAAAGAAACTCTTCTTCCTCAGCCTTTGGATGCGCGATGAGGGCAGGGTTGGTTTCTGATTCTTCACCCAGCAGAATATACATTGTGGCATCGCCACCATCGTCGAGAATCATGTTGGTGGGTTTGCCATCAGGCCACTCGAAAATCTTGGCGGTGTATTCCCAATATTCCTTGAGCGACTCGCCCTTGACGGCAAACACCGGAATACCAGCAGCGGCGATGGCGGCGGCAGCGTGGTCTTGCGTCGAGAAAATATTGCAGGACGCCCAACGGATGTCAGCACCCAGGGCCTTCAGCGTTTCAATCAACACCGCTGTCTGTATGGTCATATGCAATGACCCGGTAATGCGCGCGCCCTTCAAAGGCTGTGCCGCAGCATATTCAGCCCGGGTGGACATCAGGCCTGGCATTTCAATTTCAGCCATATCCAGTTCTTTGCGGCCCCAGTCCGCCAACGTGATATCGGCAACAATATAGTCATGCTTGCTCATGATCATCCTCATCCTGTGTGTGATTGAACGCGCCTATAGCAATTCAGGCGCAAGGCGGCAAGAGCTATATAAGGAAATCTTTATATAGTTCGTTTTGCACCATCATTGTAATTTTCAGGCCGGAGACCAAAAATAGTCGGATTGACTCCGGTCAACGGATTATCCGGTGACCAAGCCAGCTTCGTTTCAAAAAAACGGGCAGAAAGTGCGTCATACATCAGAATACGACCGACAAGGCTTTCACCGATGCCCAGCAATTCCTTGATCACCTCCATGGCCTGCATGGAGCCTATAATGCCCGGGAGTGCTCCGATCACTCCCGCTTCTTCACAAGCAGGAAAAAGCCCACGCTCAGGGAGATCGCCGATAAAGCATCGATAGGTCGGGCTCTGCTGTTCATAGGGCCGGAAAGTAGACATCTGCCCGTCAAATTGTCCCACGGCAGCTGACACCAACGGCTTGTGCGTAAAATAGCAGGCATCGCTCACCAGAAACCGCGTCGGAAAATTGTCACAACCGTCAGCCACGACATCATACTGTTGAATCAGGTTCAACGCATTTTCTGTGCTCAGACGGAACGGATATTGTTCGACCATCACATGTGGGTTTATGGCGCTGATCTGGAGTGCTGCACTTTCGGTTTTGAGTAAGCCAACATGTTGCGTCGCATGAATCACCTGCCGCTGCAAATTGGACAATGAAACCGTGTCATGATCCACAATGCCAATCCGACCAATGCCCGCAGCTGCAAGATACATCAACAGCGGCGCACCAAGCCCACCTGCACCGATGACAAGAACTGAGGAATTCTTGAGTGTGTTCTGGCCGGGACCACCCACTTCTTGCAGCACGAGATGGCGCGCATAGCGTTCAATTTCTGGGTCAGAGAGAGGCATGCTCAAGACTTTCCGCTGGATCCAAAACCGCCAGCACCTCTTGCAGTTTCGTCCAGAGCTTCAACTTCAATCAGCTCTGCTGTCGTCACAGGTGCCACCACCATTTGCGCTATGCGGTCCCCCCGTGCGATGACAAAATCCTCTGTACCCAGATTGATCAGCGGCACTTTGATTTCACCACGATAATCGGCATCAATGGTCCCGGGCGCATTCAACACGGTTACCCCATGTTTCACTGCAAGTCCGGATCGGGGCCGTACTTGTGCCTCGAAATTCCCAGGTAACGCAATGGCAATGCCAGTCGCAACCAAAGCCCGCGCTCCGGGTTTGAGCGTGAGGGCCTCAGCACATCGCAAATCCAACCCTGCTGAACCCGAAGTGGCATAGGAAGGAAGAGGAAGATCGGCGCCATGGGGCAGGCGCACCACCTGTACCTTCACAACATCCCCGCCAACTTCGCCATCAA
>JANMEM010000147.1:0-12957 GCA_031376985.1 Hyphomicrobiales bacterium | reverse complement strand
GGCTCCGTCAACATGGTGTCAGCGCCGCTGGTGGCCAAGGAACGCGGCATCAAGGTGGATGAAGTCAAACAGTCCCGCCGGGGTGCCTATGGTACCTATATCCGCCTCACCGTCAAAACCGACACGTTTGAACGCTCGGTCGCAGGCACTGTCTTCTCCGACGGCAAGCCCCGCATCATCCAGGTCAAGGGCATCGAACTCGAATCCGATTTCGGCAAGCACATGCTCTATGTCACCAACAACGACAAGCCGGGCTTCATCGGCAATATCGGCACGCTGATGGGCAATGCCGGCATCAACATTGCCTGCTTCCATTTCGGCCGTGTTGCGGCTGGCGGCGACGCCATTGGTCTGGTCGAAGTCGACGCCGCCGTGCCAAAAGCCGTCATGGATGCAGTCGACAAGCTGCCCAACGTCAAACAGGTGAAAGTCCTGGCTTTTTAAGCGCGGGGCGGATGTCCGGCGGCGCGACCTATCGCCACCTCATTTTGAGTGTGGAAGAACATTGCGAAGCCGGGAATCACCAGCTATAGACCCGCACACCTACTGGGGCGTCGCCAAGCGGTAAGGCACCGGATTTTGATTCCGGCATTCGGAGGTTCGATCCCTCCCGCCCCAGCCAGTTTTCCGTGTTCGGTTCAAATTTCCCCAACATAGGAAAATAACGCTTGACACCGCGCGGTCATTCTGGTATATCTTGTCATACTCCGGAAATGTAGCAACACTTCCACTCCCCCCCAACAACAGTTTTGAGTACATCAGGAAAACGACGTTGGGTGTCGGCGGGATAGTGTTGTTTTATTGGCGGGAAAGGGATGCGTCCTTTGTTTCATGTAGTTAAGTTAAATGCACTGTCACCGTAATTCACCGTAATTCACCGTAATTCTGTCATCGTAATTCAACCGTAATTCAGGAGTGGCACCGTAATTCCCTGAGACTTGATCGCAATGGAGAAAAACAATTGAAATTGTGTGTAAACTCGCCGTGTCATTGCGGAAGTGGCAAGAAATACAAGAAGTGCTGCAAGCCCTTGAAAGATGGGCGGCGCACACTGAACGAAAAGATTCGTGCTGGTGAGATACCCTTCTTCGTTCGTGTTTCGTCGTCTGAAGGGGCTGCTGGTCAGATTTCCATCCATAGTGCTTCAGTGACGATTGATGGAAGGCGAACCGTTCTCTTGGAAGATGAAGTTACTCTCACAACCAATAGTTCCGAAGGTGACAAGACGGATTCGGCGGTGGCTGTCATGTCTATACCAATCGTTGGTGATACCGGCGGGGCGATAAAGACATTCGGAAACGCTTCGGTCTCCAATGGGATTAGTCCGAGTAAATTATCTTTGAGTGATGGTCAAGAAAAGATCAAAGTAAAAAGCCAGAACGGATTATTTGCGGAGGCTTCAATCAAAACTCAACGCAATACTGATCGACAATATTTTGATTTATTGTTCGGAACCGCTGGGCAGCGAGCAACAACTAATCAGAAGGGCGTAAAGCCGCCGCCTCACAGTCACTTTTCGTTTTATCCTGATGGCAATGGAAAGTTTGCTCGACTTTCAGGGCATCGTTGCGAACTCAGTTCTGAGATGACATACAATTCAAGTGAAAAAGCAATTCTTCCGCAAACCATTCGCGTTCATTCACTCGATCATCAAGAAACCTTAGAACTCCATTTTACTCAACAAAACGCTGATCATGTTGTTCTAAATGAAATGAGTTTTGTAGATTCAAAATTGAAAGTAGAGTTACGGTGACATTGTATTTAATTACGGTGACAGTGCATTTAACTACCTGATGCGCCAACTCGACATTGATCTGAAAACCGCAAATTTCCCTCAGTTAGTTTCCCAGTATTTTTTCTAAAGCATTGTGTTGTCTATTCGAGTCGCTCAACTCCCACTTGCCGTTACCCCGGCGAAGGCCGTGGCCCGGCTTTCCAACAGCGATATCAAAGGCTAGCTGGATCCCGGCCTTCGCCGGGATGACGGTTAGAGGTTGCGCTGGGACGACGGTTGGGGGCGCGCGGAATGACGGTTAGGGGTGCGCCGGGATGACGGCTACGGTGACAGTGCATTTAACTCGCTGCTGCTTTGAAATGAATTTCGACATCTCAAAAAAACCCACGTGGAATCAGCCGATGTTCATAAGCCTGCCGCTCCAAATCTTCCTGAAACTTCGGATGCGCAATTGAAATCAGGGACTTCGCGCGTTCGGGCACGGACTTTCCTTTCAGGTTCACCATTCCATACTCCGTGGCAACGTACATCACGTCGCTGCGTGGCGTGGTGACAATGTTTCCTGTTGTCAGGTTCAACACGATGCGGCTGCGGGGTTCGCCTTTTTTGTCGTAGGTGGAGGCGAGGCAGATGACGGATTTTCCGCCTTTTGAGGCATAGGCACCTCGGACAAATTGCAACTGCCCGCCGGTGCCGCTGATGTGACGCAGGCCATCGGATTCGGATGCGGCCTGGCCTTGCAGATCAACCTGCGTGGTGTTGTTGATTGACACCACATTATTGTTCTGCATGATCATGTGGGGTGAATTGGTGTGGTCCACCGGGCAGCAGTGCATGTCGGGATTGCGGTCCAGCGTATCGTAAAGCGTGCGAGAGCCGAGCGCGAAGCTGTAGGTGGATTTGCCGATGTCAATTTGCTTGCGGGCTCCTGTCACGCGACCATCACGATAAAGCGCTGCAATGCCATCCGTCATCATTTCAGTGTGAATGCCAAGGTCTCGTACGCCACTTTCAAGCAGCAGTGTGCACACGGCATTGGGCATGCCGCCGATGCCGATTTGCAGGCACGCGCCGTCTTTAATCTCGTTCATGATGTGCTGGGCCACGGCGCGGTCAATGGCTGATGGTGGGGCATTCGGCAGTTCGGGGGCGGGTTGATCGTCCCCCTGGATGATGTAGTCAACTTCGCTGATGTGAATGCCCGTCTTCTCCCCCATCACATAGGGCAGGCCCTTGGTGATTTCGATGATGACCAGTTTTGCCCGTTCCACAATAGCGCGGTGCCAGAGATTTGCGGCACTCAGGTTGAAAAAGCCGTTTTCATCCATGGGGCAGGTTTTGAGAATGACGATATCGACGGGTTCAATGAAGCGACGATAGTAATCGGGGATTTCGCCAAGATTGACCGGCAGATAACTGCACAATCCCGCGTCATGCTTCTTCCGGTCATAGCCTGAAAAATGCAGGCTGAAACAATGCACATGTTCCCCCTTGGGATCAGCCTCCATCACGGCGCGTGGCCGCATGGTCAAACAGGTACGGATTTTGAGGCCGTGGAGTTCGCTGATCCTGGCACCAAGTGCTTTGTCAAACACGTCGGGCTGGCACAGGGACGTGCCATAATCGAGCCACATGCCGGATGTGACCAATGCTGCGGCGTCGCTTGCCGAAATCATTTTTGCCGCAGCGTTTGAAGCTCTGGTCAGCATAGGTGGCCGTTCCCCTTCCATTCAGTTTGTCAGCTACAAGTTTGGAGCAGGAATCACAAAGGCGCAACTGCCAGCACGTTATTCGCGCCCAATTTCGCATTACAATGTCTGGACCCTCACGAGGTGATGTGGCAACCGGGCTTGTGTTTCCCCGCCAGATATTCGTTGATCAATTGCTGAAACCGCACAGGACCAAAACTGGGGAAGTGCCCGCCGTGTACGACTTGCACGCGCAGCACACGAAGCGCTTCCAATGTTGACATGTAGTCACCGGTGTTTGAGTGATAGATCGTGTCCATCAGAGGGCCATCGTAAATTACATCGCCAGAGAGCAATATTCCGGTTTTCGGTTCCCATAATCCAATTCCACCCGGTGAATGGCCCGGCGTGTGGATGACTTCAAAGGCCCTGTCGCCGAGATCAATGACGTCGCCTTGGGTCAGCGTCCGGCCTATAATTGCAGGTTTTACGTGATATTTCGACTGATCCCAGCCTGTGGGCTGGCGGTCAAACATCTCATCGGTGGCATAGGGGTCGGCGACGGTCCATGCGTTACGCGGATCGGCAAGGATGTGGGCTTCGGCATGGTGCACGCAGCACCCCGGAAATTCGTGGTGATTGCCGATATGGTCAAAGTGGGCATGACTGGCCACGCAAATGAGATCTTGTTCGGTGACCAGTGGAACGTGGCTGCGCAAACTGAAATGGCCAAGGCCGGAGTCAAACAATAAATCACGGTCCCGACCGCGCACATGCCACATGTTGCAACGGTAGAATGGTGTTATCCACGGTTCATGTATGAGGGTAACGTCATCGCCCATGCGAATGGTTTCGTACCAATGGTCGGCATCAACGGTGAGCATGGGTCAGTCTTTCAAAATCACAAGTTTGTCAGGTGCCAGATGAAGCCCGATCACGTCGCCTTTCGCAATGACTGTTTCTGAGGGCACACGACAAAGAATTTCAAATCCGGGCAGCGCATTCGCAATGGCGACTATGCGCTTGAAACTGCCTTGATAAACCACATCGCGTACGGTCGCCGGAATGGTACCGCCGAGGCCAACATGTTCAGGCCTGATGGCGAGCCTTACATGCCCCGTCTGCTGGCGTGCTACGACGTCATGAATACCGAACATGGACTTGACCTGACCGTTGGCCAGCACGTCAGCATCAATGATTGTACTTTCGCCCATGAAAGTGGCTGAGAAGCGCGTGGCGGGCCGGGCATAGACTCGCTCGGGCGCTCCTTCATCCTCAATGCGCCCCTGATTCATCACCACCACATGATCAGCCAAAGCCATGGCTTCTTCCTGGTCATGGGTGACATGCACAAAGGCCGTACCCACGCGCTGTTGAATGGCCTTCAATTCGTCTTGCATCTGGCGGCGCAGTTTCAGGTCGAGGGCGCCCAAGGGCTCGTCCAGCAGCAATACAGCGGGTTCAACCACAAGTGCGCGGGCCAAGGCCACACGTTGGCGTTGGCCGCCTGACAATTGATGCGGCTTCTTGTTGAATGATGTTTCAAGTCCAACCACACGCAGCATGTTGAGTGCCTTGTCGTTGCGCTCGGCTTTGCCTTCGCCTTTCATGCGGAGGCCGAACCCCACATTGTCGCCAATGGTCATGTGTGGGAACAGGGCATAGTCCTGGAACACCGTGGCTGTTGGCCGTTTCGCCGGAGCCAGGTTGGTGCAGTCAACGCCTTCAATTATTATACGCCCGCTGTCGGGTGGCAGGAAACCGCCGAGTATGGAAAGCAAAGTGGTTTTGCCTGAACCGGAAGGTCCAAGCAGCACCGTGTAACTGCCATGGGAAATTTCAAGGGACACATTTTCCAACACGCGGACAGACGCGAAATTGTGGGTGATCGACTGGACTGATACAAGGGCAGTCATGGAGCGCGCTTCCGGAATGTGACAAGTTCAAAGACGATTGCAAAGAGTATAGATATACCGAAAACAAGCGATCCGACTGCGTTGGTTTTCGGGTTTAACCCGGCGCGCAACAGGTTCCAGATTTCAACAGGCAACGTGGTTTCAAAGCGCGTGAGAAGAAATGCGATGACGAATTCATCCCATGAAAATGTCATCGATAAAAAGAAGCTGGCAAACAGGGCAGGCCACAACATTGGCGCTGTCACCAGTCCCAGCACCTGCAATTCACCGGCACCCAAATCGCGGGCAGCTTTTTCGATGTTGGCCTGATTGTCACCCATCTGGCTGTAGCAGATGGCAAAACACAGGGGCATGTTGATGACGACATGGCCAATGCCTGCTGCAAGCAGCGATTTCGGCAGACCCGCCCACGTGAATACCACGAGCAGGCCCATGCCTATGATCAGGTAGCTGACGGTGAGGGGCAGGGTGATAAGGCCGCGCAACAATCCCGATGCGGGAAGCGTGAAACGGGCAAAGCCCCATGCGCCAAGAAAGCCCAGCAGCGTTGCTGCCAATGACGACATCAGTGCCACGAGAATGGAATGCCCTAGTCCCGACGTTAGCCTGCCGTCAGACAAAACCGCATCATACCAGCGCAGCGATGGGCCATTGAACGGTGGAATGGGAAACAGCGTGCCTTGAAACGAAAACAGCACCAGCACAGTAACCGGCAAATAGACAAAGGCATAAATTGCAGTTGCGTAGCTTGTGAAGAAAAAACGCATGTTCACGTTCTCTCGATTTTGAGCCAGCGTGCGCAGGCGAAATACGCCAGTGTGACCACAGCCATCAGGATGATGGAAAGCGCAGATGCGGAACCAAAATCACCGCGCCTGCCAATCTGCATCATGATCAGTTGCGGCATCAGCAGTTCGTTGTTGCCACCCAGAATTTGCGGTGTGATGTAGTCACCAATGGCCAGCACGAATGTCAGGAATGCGCCAACCATGATGCCGGGAAGTGTGAGTGGCAGAATAACATGGATGAAACTTTGCAAAGGACTGGCCCCAAGATCCGCCGCAGCTTTCCGGTAATTGGGTGAAAGTTGCTTGAGGTTGGCAAAAATCGTCAGGGTCAACAGCATGACAAAAAAATGCACAAAACCGATGATGGTGGCGGTGCGTGTGTTGGCCAGTTGCAGGGGCTGCGATAACAGGCCGAAATCGACCAGCGTGGTATTGATCAGACCTTTTTCAGCCAGCACCAGTAGCCACGAATAAGATCGCACCACATAGGACGTCCAGAATGGCAAGACCGCAAGCATGAGCGCTAGACGCTGCCATCGCCCGGGCACCACGAATGCCAAAATCCATGCGAATGGATAGGCCAGTGCAACGGATATGAAAGTGACGATGCTGGTGACTTCCAGCGAGTTGGTCATGGCCCGCCAATAGCTTGGGTTGGTGAAGAACTGCGTGTAGTTTGTCAGTTCCCATTGGCCTGTCTGCTTTGACACAAGGCTCATGATGGCCATGCCGACGAAAGGCACCACAAAGAACAGGACTGTGAAAATCAACGCGGGTGAAACAGCGAACCATCCCACCCGCGATTGCGAAGGTCTGCTCACTGAGCTTGCAGCATTTCGGTCCAGAGGTCTTGCAGCTTCTTGTCCAAGGCTTCATCCGGTGCCGGATAGGGCTGGGCACGCTTCAGAAAGTCGGCCTGTTCCGCAAATCGCAGTGTGGTTTTTTGCTCGTCTGTCAGCGTTGCCTTGCTGTTGGCGGGCATGCCCCAATAACAGGACGATGTGGCAAGCCGTGCCTGACCATCAGGACTCATGATGTATTGGATGAACTTTTGCGCCATGTCCTTGTTCTTTGAATCTTTGAACATTGCAAGCGACTGCGACCACAATACCGCACCTTCTTTCGGCACGGAGAAGTCGAGGTTCGGGTTCTCCTTGGCAATGCCTGCCGTGACCCATTCGCCACCACCCACCAGAATATCAGCCTCACCCGTTGCGAGCGCAGTTTGGCTGGCTGCCACATCAGTCACGGCCTTGGCATTGGCCTTCATTTTCAGCAGCACCTCTTTCAATGCCGGCAAGTCTGCTTCGGTCAGCTCCGACGTCTTTTTGCCGATCGACATTGCGGCCATGCCGACGACGGGCAGATAATAATCGTAGATGGCAATGCGTCCTTTGTACTTGGGATCGGTGAGGGCTGCCAATGAATCCATGTCTTTGACATCGACCTTGGATTTGTTGAAACCGATGGTGTTGTAGCCAAACTTTTCGGTCACGCCGTAACGTTTGCCACCTATCTTGGTTTTGTTGTCGAGGGCGACTTCCGGGAAAATGTCGGCAAGTGGCAGTTGATCTTCGGCCAGGGGTTCGAACAATCCCCTTTCAACGCCGCGTGGTACATCAATTGAGTCAATCACCATCACGTCCCAGTCACCGGGTTGTGACTGTTCGACAATGGCGAAGCCTGCGCCGGTTCCCTCAAATTCCTTGACGTTGACCTTGATGCCGTTTGCATCCTCGAAAGGCTTAAGCAAATTGGGGTCAGCATGGTCGCACCATACAAGGGCGTTCAGGTCAGCGGCGGCAACCGGACCTGCCATCGCGGCAAGCGCCAACATGGACGCTGTTGCGACGGTCTTGAAAGTAGCGATCTTCATGCGATGTTCTCCCTGAATTCTGGTTTCGCAAAAAATGAACCAATTCTAAAATTGAGTCAAATCCAAAAATATGGCATGTTGCCCAAATGTCAGGCCTGCGCGCAAAACAAAAAGCCAACCGCCACTCACGTATTCTGGATACTGCAACAAAGCTGTTCCGGGATCATGGCTATGACGCTGTGAAAATGGAAGCCATTGCGGCAGCAGCGGAAGTTTCGATTGGCACAATCTACAATTACTATCAAAACAAGGGCGATTTGCTGGTGGCCATTGTGGCCATGGAAGTCAATGAGGTGCTGGCTTCCGGTGAACGTGTCATCGACAAACCGCCGCTGAGCGCTGACAAGGCCATCGACACGCTGATCGGCAATTATATAGGGCATTCTCTGGTCTATCTCAGCAAGGAGATGTGGCGACAGGCCATGGCGATTGCAATCCAGCAGCCCGACAGCCCCTTCGGCGTGGCCTATGCCAAACTGGACATTGCCTTGGCGCAGCAAACCTGCCGCATGATCGAGAAGCTGCAAGCAGTCGGATTAGTACATGCCAAAGCCGATGCGAAGTCACTGGGGGAACTGATTTTCAATAATACAAACATGATGTTCACAGTGTTTGTGAAATATGAAGCGATGAGCGTCAGACAATTGCGCAGTTCCATTCGAAAACAACTGCGGCCCGTGGTTTCAACCTTGCTGAATTGACGCAGGCGCTGGTGCAGTGCAGCAACAGGCTTGACAAGCACGGCGGCTACGTATTTCAATATGCACTTCGCACATGACCCATGGTGGTCGCCGGGCAGTTTGGCCCCATGATGTCCTGCCAGTGGCGGATCGGCATCGTGGGGCTTTGTTATTTGATGGATCAATGCGCAAGTCATTCAAGATAGGCATTCTGTATTCGATGTCCGGGCCATACGCCGCGCTGGGGCGCGAGTGCAGGGACGGCGCGGAGTTTGCCCTTGAGCAGTGCAGCCGTGTTTTGCCGGGCTTGATCGAACCGGTTTTTGTGGACCCTCAGGGGCATTTGAATGATTACGTTGAAGGCGCGCGCGCCATTTTGCGCGACCACGGCTGCCGCCATATTATTGGAACCATCACATCGGCTGCCCGCAAAGAGATCATTCCTGTGGTTGAAAAGTACGATGGATTGTTATGGTATAGCCTTCCCTATGAGGGGTTTGAGGCCAACGCCAACGTCATCTACACGGGGGCTTGTCCGAACCAGCATCTGATCCCGTTGTTTGAATATCTTGTTCCGCGTTTTGGCAAACGACCATATTTGTTGGGCGCAAATTATGTCTGGGGATGGGAAATGAACCGGCTGGCCCGGGAGCTCATCACTGCATCCGAAGGCGAAGTTTCAGGCGAATGTTTTCTGCCATTGGATGAAACACATGTTGAGCGGGTGATTGCTGATATTGAGCGGGTAACGCCAAGTTTTGTGCTGAATAATTTTATCGGACCGTCGAGTTATGCCTTTCTTGCGGCCATGCGGCGTTTAGGCGAACGAAACCCGGCGTTTCGCCCGGAAAATTGCCCGGTTGTGAGTTGTGATCTTACAGAATGTGAATTGGACGAACTTGGGGACTGCGATGGTGAAGGCCAAATGTCGGCAGCCTGTTATTTTGACAGTCTCGCCAATGAAGGCAATCTTGCCTTCAAGAAGATTTTCGCAGAGCGCTTTGGCCATACACGTCGGGTATCCAGCATTTTTGCTGCGGCTTATGCGTCAGTGAAAATGTGCGTTGAAGCCATGCACAGTGCCGGGACCGATCAACCGCTGGCCATGCGCCAACACCTTTATGCGACGGAAGCTTCGACAGTTCTTGGCCCCATCCGTATTGACCCTGTGACGCATCACGCGGCTTTGCCGTTTCATCTTGGCCGCATCAATGGGCAGAGGGGCTTTGACATCATTGCGTCCCTGCCCGCTGCCGCGGCTGACCCCTATCTCACGGGCCGACGTGTTCACCGTAGGCCACAGTTGAGGGTGGTGTCATGAGGCAAACGCCCAATTTCACCGGGTGGCGGGCAATTGTTTTGCATCGCAGTGACAGCAACACTGAAAAGTTGTCGCGGCAATTGAAGCTGTTGGGGTTCGTCGTTGATATGTCGTGGAGACCCCTTGCAGTCGCCGAGCAGCTCGACGTCGCATTTATTGATGCCGACGAGGGTTGGGATGGTTTGCTGCCGTGGAAGGGTTCCGAAAATGCACCTTGCCCGGTCGTGGCACTATTGGGTTCGGAAGCGCCAAGCCGAATTGCCTGGGCAATGGAAATGGGTGCCGGTGCCATACTTGCCAAGCCGATTGCGACGTCAGCTATTTTTCCCGCGCTGGTGATGGCGACCAAGATCCACGAGGAACGTCAAGGTGTGAAACGACGTATCGAATATTACGAAGAGCGCATTCGCATGCGACCACTCGTTCACCGTGCTGTGACCACATTGATGAGTGCCCGAAACCTGACAGAAGACCAAGCCTATGGGTTGCTGCGTAACAGCGCCATGCACCGCCGTGTGGCATTGGAAAATGTCGCGGCATCTTTTCTGGCAGGTCACGATGAGTTGCGGGAAGTCATGTGATGGACGTTTTCCATGCAATGCTGAAACGACCCGCCGCGCTGTTTGGCTTGGTTGTCGTGACATTGGTGGTTGTGATGGCTTTGGCCGCACCGCTGCTTGCACCCTATAGCCCAGACTTGCAAATGTTTGACGGCCTGACGCTGGAGGGGGCGCCACTGCCCCCCAGTGCGCAATTTCCTCTAGGGACAGACACTTTGGGGCGCGACCTGTTTTCAAGATTATTGTTTGGCGCACGCACATCCCTGATCATTGGACTGGTGGCCAATGGCGTAGCGGTTTCAATCGGATTGCTGGTTGGCATTCTGGCGGGTTATCTGCGTGGCTGGCTTGGCAACCTGATGATGCGGTTTACTGACTTGATGATGGCATTTCCTGCCTTGCTTCTGGCAATAGTGTTGGCGGCGCTGTTGCGCCCCAGTTTGTGGATTGTGGCATTGGTGATTGCATTGGTGAACTGGGTGCAAGTGGCGCGGATTGTCTACACGGAAACGCGTGGGTTGGTTGAGCGTGATTTCATTGTGGCGGAACGGTCACTGGGTGCGGGACACGGGCGCATTTTGCTGCACCACATTCTGCCGCATTTATTACCCACGGCAATTGTGTGGGGAACCTTGGGGATTGCCACAACGGTATTGTTGGAAGCAACACTGTCGTTTCTCGGCATTGGTGTGCAGCCACCGCAGCCCTCCTGGGGCAATATCATTTTTGAAAGTCAAAGCTATTTTCAGTCTGCACCTTGGCTGGTGTTCATTCCGGGTGCGATAATTTTGCTCACGGCACTTTCGTTCAATCTGGTGGGTGATGCGCTGCGCGATATCCTGGACCCAACGCAGCGGGGCAGGGATTGACGATGGCAATGGTTCTAGCCCGCCGTCTGTTGCAAGCCCTGCTTATTTTACTGGGTGTAGCAGTGATCACATTTGTGTTGCTCTACGCCATGCCGGCTGATCCCGCCCGCATGCTTGCGGGCCGGAGCGCCACAACACAGACTGTTGCAAATATCCGCCATGAGCTTGGCCTTGACCAACCACTCGTCATGCAGTTCTGGCATTACCTTTCCGGACTTGTGCAAGGCGATTTGGGGCGCTCCTATGCGCAAAAAACCGAAGTGGGAACGCTGATATGGGCGCGGTTGCCTGCAACGCTAGTGTTGATGGCGGCGGGCATTTTCTTAGAAGTTTTGCTTGGCACTCTGCTTGGCATAACAGCGGCCGTGAAGCGCGGCAGTGTCATCGATAATCTGGTGATGATGACGTCATTCGTCGGCGTCTCTGCCCCGCAATTCGTGGTGGCGTTGATGTTACTCTATGTTTTTGCCATCACGCTGGGCTGGTTTCCCATGAGTGGTTATGGCACTTTTGCACATGTAGTGCTGCCTGCAACAACACTCGGCGTGCTGGGTGCAGGCTGGTATGCGCGCATGGCGCGGTCGGCGATGATAGATGTGCTGAACCAGGACTATGTGCGCACGGCGCGTGCCAAGGGGCTTTCATCGGCCCGCGTTTTGTTGCGGCATGCGCTGCCCAATGCGTTGCTGCCTATCATTGCCATGATCGGTATTGATATTGGACAGTTCATGGGCGGTGTTGTGGTTGTGGAGGCTGTTTTTGGCTGGCCCGGCATTGGCCAACTGGCGTGGCAGGCTATCCAGCAAGTCGACATCCCCATCATCATGGGCGTCACACTTGTGTCCGCATTCGCCATTGTTGTTGGCAATCTTATCGCCGATCTGACAGCTCCGCTGATCGATCCGCGTATACGTGCAGGTTAATGTGAAAAACAATAACAGGAGAGAAAACATGTTGAAGAACTGGCTGAAAATTTCGACGATTGCGACGACATTGGCTTTCATGCCTTTGCCCGCATGGTCACAGGATGCCCCGAAACAGGGCGGTGATATTGTGATCACATACAAGGATGACATTGCGACACTTGATCCCGCGATTGGCTATGACTGGGTCAACTGGTCGATGATCAAAAGTCTGTATTCGCGGCTGATGGACTATACGCCGGGCACTCCGGATCTCATTCCGTCCCTCGCCGAAAGTTTCGAAGTGTCGCCCGACGGCATGACCTACACATTCAAGCTGCGGAAGGGTGTGAAGTTTACCAATGGCCGTGAACTTGTGGCCAGCGATGTGCAATATTCGATTTCGCGCGCAGTGAACCCGAAAACACAAGGACCGGGCGCAGGCTTCTTTGGTGCCATCACTGGTTACGCCGACGTGTCAGGTGGGAAGGCGGAGATGTTGTCGGGTATCGAAGCGCCTGATGATCATACAGTCGTGTTCAAACTCTCACGTCCAGATGCAACATTCCTGCATGTGCTTGCCGTCAATTTTGCGTCGGTCGTGCCGAAGGAAGCTGTGGAA
>JANMEM010000127.1:0-3427 GCA_031376985.1 Hyphomicrobiales bacterium | reverse complement strand
GAAACCTCTGCCAGCATTGAAAAACTGGCTGACAAAATTGCTAGCGACCAGTCCACAGGAACTTTCGTGGATTTGCCCGGTGAGACCGAAGAGTTGAAAAACCGGGTTGCAGCCCGGGTGGAAGCCATCCGGAATTTACCTGACATTGCGACACCGTCTTTTCCCACTGACGAGCGCGGCCCGTTTCACCGCGCTGATGTGGACATTGCTTTTCCACTCAGTGCGGTCGGCACTGATCTCTCAGCACTCATGACCATCGCCTTCGGCGGCGTTTATTCCATCAAGGGCATGAGCGGCATTCGCATCATCGACATGCAATTGCCTGACGCATTCAGAGGGGTTTATCCCGGCCCGCAATTCGGCATGAAGGGAAGTCGCAAACTCACCAGCGTTTATGATCGTCCCATCATTGGAACTATAATAAAGCCTGCACTGGGGCTTCGGCCGCATGAGTCTGCGGTACTTGTGCGCGAAGTGGTCGAAGCGGGTGCAGACTTCGTCAAGGACGACGAAAAACTGATGTCACCCGATTACTCGTCCCTTGAAGATCGCGTGAAAGCCATCATGCCGATCATCCTGGATCACGAGCAACGAAGTGGCAGGAAATGCATGTATGCCTGGGGTATTTCCGCCACTGATCCTGACGTGATGATGCGCAATCATGATCTGGTTTTGAAAGCTGGCGGCAATTGCGCTGTCATCAATATCAACTCCATTGGCATGGGGGCCATGTTGTTTTTGCGAAAGCGCTCCGGCCTCGTGTTGCATGCCCATCGAAATGGTTGGGACATTCTCACAAGGCATCCCGGCCTGGGCATGGATTTCAAAGTCTATCAGCAATTCTGGCGCATGCTCGGAGTTGACCAGTTCCAGATCAACGGCATCGGCGTCAAATATTGGGAGCCGGACGATAGTTTCATCGAAAGTTTCAAAGCTGTGTCCAAGCCATTGTTTATAGATGACGATTGCCCATTGCCAGTGGCGGGTTCTGGGCAGTGGGGCGGGCAGGCACCGGAAACTTACAAGCGCACAGGCAACACCGTTGACCTGATGTATCTGTGTGGCGGTGGAATCGTCTCGCACCCCGGCGGAGCAGCGGCGGGCGTGAAAGCTGTGACGCAAGCATGGGAAGCGGCTATACAGGGCGTGCCACTTTATATTTACGCAAAAGATCATCCAGAACTGGCGCAATCCATCGCCAAATTTGCTGATGGCAAAGCCACATGAACAGGCTCATCTCATTCTATGGAGACGACTTCACTGGCTCCACTGACGTCATGGAAGCACTCTCATCGCATGGCGTCAAAACAATATTGTTCACGCGCATTCCAACAGATTCGGAATTTGCTCCGTATGCGGATTATGATGCAATCGGTGTTGCCGGAACCAGCCGCAGCCAGACGCCAGATTGGATGACAGAAAATCTGCCGGTCTTGTTTGAATGGCTGAACGCGCGACGAGCAAAATTCTGTCATTACAAGGTGTGTTCAACGTTTGATTCAAGTCCAACCATTGGCAGCATTGGTCGCGCCTTGGAAATTGGCGCGGGAATTTTCGGACAGATCACAGTCCCAATCATCGTCGGCGCACCGCAGCTGAAACGCTATACCTTCGCTGGTCATCTCTTCGCAGGGTATCAGGGCCAGACTTATCGCATAGATCGCCACCCGGTCATGAGCCGCCATCCTGTAACGCCAATGAATGAATCAGATCTGCGCCTGCACTTGGCAAGGCAAACTGCAACATCAGTCGAAATGATCGATGTCCACGATGCGACAACACAACGTGCCGCAGGCGAATGGCTTCTGCAAAATGCGCCACCATTTGTGGTTGGGTCTTCCGGTGTTGAATATGCACTCGTCGAAGCTTTGGCGCAGCAAGGGCAAATATCGGGCAGTGCGACCTATGATGCAGTTCCTGCAGTTGACCGCATGGTGGTGGTGTCTGGCAGTGTATCACCGACAACCGAACGGCAAATCCGCTACGCCCTGCAACATGGTTTTACAGGCGTGGAACTTGATCCGCTTGCGCCCGACATCCAAGACGCGCAGCTGCAAGCAGATGCAATTTTGCAAAATGGCGGCAGCCCGTTGATCTACACAGCACTTGGTCCAGCAAGTGAAAAACACCTCACAGGAGATCGCAGTCCAATTGGCCGCGCCTTGGGTTCAATTGCGTATAATTGCATACAGCGCCATAAATTGAGCCGCGTTGTTGTGGCCGGTGGTGATACGTCTAGTCACGCTCTGGCCGAACTTGATGTGCTGACACTTGAAACTCGATTTCCACTCCCGGAAACACCCGGTTCGCCGCTCTGCGTTGCAAAGTCTGCCCAAGGCCAAATGATTGAAATCGCGCTTAAAGGCGGGCAGGTTGGTGGCGACGACTATTTTGTAAAATTGCGAGATGGCCTTAAAGTGACTTCAAGAACGCCACGATGGCATCACGGTCCGCTTTCGATGCTTTTTTGAAAGCCTGAGCCGAACCCTTGGCCTCACCCCCATGCCAGAGAATGGCCTCCGCATATCCACGGGCGCGGCCATCATGCAGCAGCAATTGGTGCCCGTTGACTTGCGGCACAAGACCCAGGCCCCAAAGTGGTGGAGTTCGCCACTCGCTTCCCGCAGCAGCAAAATCTGGCCGATTGTCACTCAGGCCTCCACCCATGTCATGCAACAACAAATCAGTATACGGATGAAACGTCTGGTTGGCAATTTCAGGCAAGGGGTGTGGGCCTGAATGCAATGTGGGCATATGACAAGCCGCACACCCCATGTCACGGAATATCTTTGAACCTTGCACGATCTGAGGATCAACAGAATTACGTTGGGCAGGTACCGCCAGCGTTGAAGTATAAAGTGTCAATTTTTCGAGAAAACCATCGTTGAGGTCGAGGCCTTCGCCTTTGATCGAAGCTGCACATGCCTTTTGGGTTTCAGCACAATTTTCATCCGCATGAAAACGCGACGTTATGCCGATATCGCCATTGGCGGCAGCGGAATTTTGGTTGATCAGGTCCGGCTGCCCGGCCTTCCAGCCAAAGCGACCAATCGCCAATTGGGCACGAACCGAATCCCAGACTTCATTCATGCGGCCTGATATGCCGTCGTTGTCGGAATCGTCGGGGTCAGCAAGCCCGCGTAGTGTTTCCTCTGGCACTGCTTCCAGCAGTCCCAGACCAATCATCTGTGGCGCAACGCGGGGCGAGATCAATACATCTCGGGAAAATGCACCGTAGGCCGCATTGTCAATCGTGTAAGTAGGCTGGCGCAGGCTGAAACTTTCGCCGTCAGCATATTGTCCATTGATCTCTTTATAACTGATTGTGGCTTGGCCCTCTGGCGGCACGTCTTTGATGCTGCGTTCACTCAATTGGTCGCCGTAGTTGGGAACAGGCTTTGGCCCCCCATGCGGCCCTAGACCGGGA
>JANMEM010000103.1:0-5852 GCA_031376985.1 Hyphomicrobiales bacterium | reverse complement strand
GCATCGGCCCCGCAGCCCGCCACCCACTGCCAGCCCGCAGAATTGTTGCCAATGTCAGCGTCCACCAGCGTGTCCCAGAACCAGCGTTCACCTTCCTGCCACGGCACCAGCAAATCCTTGATCAGGAACGACGCCACAATCATGCGGACGCGATTGTGCATGATACCCGTGGACCACAATTCCCGGATACCCGCATCGACAATCGGATAGCCCGTCTTGCCCTGCTGCCACGCCTTCAATGCAGCAGGATCGACATCCCACGGGAAATCCTCAAACTCCGGCTTGAACGGCTTGTCGGGAAATGTCGGAACGTGGTGGATGAGATTATAGGCGAACTCGCGCCACAGAATTTCCTTCAGGAACTTTTCGCCATCATGGTCCAACGTTCCTTTGGCCCGCGCCATATGTTGCGACGCTGAGTGCCACACTTGGTGGGGCGAAATTTCACCCCAGTGCAGATGCGCTGAAAGCCGTGAAACGTGTTGCTGGTCCGGTCTGTCGCGGCCTTCGGCATAACCCTTCAAGCCATCATCAAGAAACTGCTCAAGCACCGCCCGTGCACCCGCTTCACCGGGGGTCCAGGCTTTGGCCAGGCCGCCGGCCCAATCTGGTTTTGTTGGCAGGAGCTTCCAACTTGATAATTCGTCTGATGCAACATCAACATCATGTCGCGTTACCACGGGCACCGGTTTCACAGCCCGTGGCATACCCTTGGCAAAACACACGCGGGAATAGGGCGTGTAGACTTTGAAAAACTCACCGGAACCATTGCGAATGCTCTCAGGCTCATGCAGCAGAAAGCCCCCGTGGCGATGACAGTCAATACCCAAGCGGTCACAGAGATCCTTGACGCGCCGTTCCAAAGCGCCGGACCATGGGGCGTAGTCGCGTGTGAAATAGAGAGCTGATGCCTTGCTTTCAACGATCAGCTTTTCCAATGCAGCAATTGTTTCGCCATGACGAAACACCAGCGGGAGACTTTTGTTCAAGCGAACGAGACTGTGATGCAGCCACCAGCGCGACGCGCCACCCCAGCGCCAATCCCCCGGCGTTACATCATCAAGAATATAGACCGGCAACACTGGCCCGTTGGCCGCCGCTGCTGTAAGCGCTGAATGGTCGGCCAGTCGCAAATCCTGACGGAACCACATGATGACGGGTTGTGTCACAAAATCCCCTTAAGTTTCAGAACCGTATACGCAGCATGTCAAAGCCAGATCAACAGCTCATCCTCATACTGGGTGACCAGCTCAGCCTCACCCTCTCAAGTCTCAGACAGGCGGACAAGTTCCGTGATGTTGTGTTGATGGCGGAAGTCATGGCCGAGGCAACCTACGCTCGTCACCACAAAAAGAAATTCGTGCTGGTGTTTTCCGCCATGCGCCACTTTGCTGAGACACTCCGGCGTGAAGGTTGGCACGTTGACTACGTGAAGTTGGAAGACGACGGCAATACGCAGAGTTTGATGGGTGAAGTTGAACGTGCCAAACAACGTCACAACGTTTCAGATGTGGTGATGACCGAACCCGGCGAATGGCGCTTGAGCCAGGAGTTGCAACTCATCGAAACAGTGGAAGACACACGTTTCATCTGCTCCCACGCGTCCTTCCGGCAATGGGCCTCGGAACGCAAGGAATTGCGCATGGAGTACTTCTACCGCGACATGCGCAGGCAAACCGGATTGCTGATGAACGGCGACAAGCCCGAAGGCGGACAGTGGAATTTTGATTCGGAAAACCGGAAACCCGCCAAGGGTGACCTGTTGATGCCGCAACCTCCGCGCTTTTCCCTTGATGAGATCACGCAAGAGTGCATCGCCATGACCTTGCGTATTGCGCCTGACAATTTTGGCGACATTGAACCCTTCTGGTTTGCAGTCACAGCAGAACAGGCGGAACAGGCGCTCGATTACTTTCTTGCCCATGCTCTTCCGCAGTTTGGCGAAACGCAAGACGCCATGTTGATGGACCAGAAATTTCTGCACCATGCCGTATTGTCGCCCTACATCAATATCGGACTGCTTGATCCGTTGCATGTCTGTCGCCGGGTCGAAGAGGAATATCACAAGGGCCGCGTCCCCCTTGCATCAGCCGAAGGCTTTGTCCGTCAGATTATCGGCTGGCGTGAATACATTCGCGGGATTTACTGGTTGAAAATGCCGGACTATGCCGAGGTCAATGCATTGAACGCCACACGCCCCCTGCCGGCATTTTACTGGACGGGTGAAACGGACATGAACTGTGTTTCCCATGCGGTGAAACAGACACGCGAAGAGGCCTATGCCCACCACATTCAACGCCTGATGATCACTGGCAACTTTGCGCTGATTGCGGGGCTTGATCCCGTGCAGGTGCATGAATGGTATCTCGCGGTCTATGCCGACGCTTACGAATGGGTGGAACTGCCGAACACCATTGGCATGGCACTGCATGCTGATGGTGGCCTGCTGGGATCAAAGCCTTATGCGGCGTCCGGCAATTACATCAACAAAATGTCTGACTACTGCAAGACGTGCCGATACGATGTGAAGCAACGCACGGGGCCCGAGGCGTGTCCGTTCAACGCGCTCTATTGGGACTTCATTGCGCGGCACAAAGACAGGTTTTCCAAAAATCCGCGCATGGGAAATATCACGAGGGGCTATGACAAGTTTGAGGATGCGGAGAAAGTGCGCATTGCCGAGAGTGCGGGCGCGTTTTTGGGTGGGTTGGAGAGTTGGGTGTGACGTCCCTCATCCGTCTCGCTGCGCTCGCCACCTTCTCCCGCAAGCGGGAGAAGACGCCCTGCACAGCAGGGCAGGTGAGGGCCGTTAAGCCTTCACGCCAGCCCTTTTTTTCAACAACCCCGTCAGCCAATCCGGATCCATTTGCGGAACCGATGACAGCAGCAATTCGGTATAAGCCGGATAGGGCGGGTTCAACACTTCGGACTTCAAGCCCTGTTGCACCACCTTGCCCTTGTACATCACCACAATCTCATCCGATATGGCGCGTACCGTTGCAATGTCATGGGTGATGAAAAGGTAGGACACGTTTGTGTCCTTTTGCAATTTCATCAACAGTTTCAGAATTTCCTCTTGCACAATCTGGTCAAGTGCCGACGTCACTTCATCGCAAATGATAATTTCCGGTTCTGCCGCCAGTGCACGGGCAATGGAAATGCGCTGCTTCTGCCCGCCTGACATTTCATTGGGGTAGCGGTCGATAAAATCTTCACCAAGTTCAATGTTGTCGAGGAGTGCAACGATCTTTTTCTCTTTCGCCTGACCCGTCAATCCAAGATAAAACTCCAGCGGACGTCCGATGATGTCACGAACGCGCTGGCGTGGGTTGAGCGCTGTATCAGCAGACTGATAAATCATCTGGATGCGGCGCAGTGTGTCGCGGTCCCGGTCTTTCAGTTTCGCAGGCAAAGGCTTGCCATTGAATTCAATACGGCCCTTGGAAGGCGGCAACAGTCCGGTAATGGCGCGGGCCAGTGTGGATTTGCCGGAACCTGATTCACCAACCACAGCGACAGTCTTGCCGCGTGGCAGGCGCACTGTCACATTATCAAGCACTTTCATGACGCCGGAATAGCTGGCGTCCACGTTGCTGATGGAAAGCACGACATCGCTGCTTTTTTCTTCGGGCTTTTCGAGGCTGCGCACCGCCCAAAGCGACTTGGTGTAATCCTGTGTCGGCTGCTTCAACATGGAGCGCGTGTCAGATTGCTCCACCAGATTGCCATAGCGCAACACCATGATGCGATGCGCCATTTGCGCAACGACCGCAAGATCATGTGTGATGTACACAGCAGCCGTATCAAACTCTTCGACAATACGGCGCATCGAGGCCAGCACTTCAACCTGCGTGGTCACATCGAGTGCGGTTGTCGGTTCATCAAACACGATAAGATCAGGCCGGCACGACATGGCCATGGCCGTCATGGCCCTCTGCAACTGACCGCCGGAAACCTGATGCGGATAGCGTGATCCGATTGTATCGGGATTTGGCAATTGCAGGCGCTTGAACAAATCCTTGGCATCCGCTTCGGCCTTGTCGCGGTCCATCACGCCATGGTTTGTGGCACTTTCAACAACCTGATCCATCAGGCGGTGAGCGGGATTAAACGAAGCCGCAGCACTCTGCGCCACATAGGAGATTTTTGAGCCCCACATTTGACGGAGCTTTTCCTGTGGCGCATTGACCAGATCAACGCCATCGAACATCACGGTGCCTGCAGAAATGCGGCAGCCCGGTTTGGTGTATCCCATGGTGGCCAGACCCAGCGTGGATTTTCCGGCACCTGATTCACCGATCAGCCCCAGCACCTCTCCGCGCTTCAAATCAAGGTCAATGCCCTTGATGATGGGGTGCCATTTTTCGTCCGAGTAACCTTCAATCTTGAGGCCACGGATCTGGACGAGGGATGAACCCTTGACGCGTTTGGTATCATTGCTCATCGCGAAGCCCCGAAGTTTTTTGCAGGAACCAGTCCACCACAAAGTTCACAGCAACAGTCAGAAGTGCAATGGCTGCGGCAGGAATGAGCGGTTGTGGTCGCCCGAAGGTGATCAAGGTTTTGCTTTCGGCCACCATGGAGCCCCAGTCTGCAGTTGGCGGCTGAATGCCAACACCAAGGAATGACAAAGCAGAAATTGTGAGAAACACGAAAGAGAAGCGCAAACCAAATTCAGCAATCAATGTCGGCAGAATGTTTGGAATGATCTCGCGGAACACCACCCATAACATGCCTTCACCGCGCAAACGTGCAGCTTCCACAAAGTCCTGCACGGCAACACTCAAGGCAGTATTGCGCGCCAACCGGAACACGCGGGTGGAATCCAGAAGCGCCAGAATGAAAATCAAATTCCATACTGATTTACCCGCCATGGCAAGCAGCATCAGTGCGAAAATCAAAACCGGAATTGACATCAGGATATCAACGATGCGGCTCACAATCTGGTCCATCCAGCCGCGTGTGACGGCTGCATAAATGCCAAGAACGCCGCCGATGAAAAATGAAATCAACACAGTTGCAAGCGCAATGAAAATTGTGTTTCTCGCGCCGAAAATCACGCGCGAAAGCGTGTCGCGCCCAATCTGGTCAAGGCCAAACCAGTGGCCAAGCGATGGCGGCGCATAGGCCTTGCCCACAATTTCAGCCTCACCAAAAGGTGCGATAAAATTCGCAAACACCGCGCAGAAAAAATAGAACGCAATGACAAACATGCCGAACTTTGCACTGACGGGCGCTGATTTCAGCAAGCGCCAGGCATCCTGCGACTTGGTGCGCTTGGTGCGCATATTGAGAATATCGGTGTGTTGTGTGCTCATTTCGGATGCAAGAGCCTTGGATTGGTGACGATTGCCACAATATCTGCCATCAGGTTGAGCAGAATATAGGTGGCTGCGAAAATCAGCGCACAAGCCTGGGCCACGGGCATATCGCGTGTACCAACGGAATCAACCATCAACTGGCCAATGCCGGGATACACAAACACCACTTCCACCACCACAACACCGACCACAAGATAGGCCAAGTTGAAAGCAATAACGGTGGCAATGGGAGCCCACGCATTTGGCAACGCGTGGCGCAAAATAACTTGCCACGGTTTCAAACCCTTGAGCTTTGCCATTTCGATATAGGGACTGGCCAGCAGACTTATGATGGAGGCCCGGGTCATGCGCATCATGTGGGCGATGATGACAAGTGTCAGCGTGAGAGTGGGCAAACCTGCCCGCGTCACATGCTCCCAGAATGGCGTGGTCTGGTTGACCGTTGAAAGCGGAAAGAAAACACGGAACTTCACGGCCAGAAAAAACATGAGGATATAGGCCACAAAGAATTCCGGCGAGGCTATTGTGGTC
>JANMEM010000075.1:0-4538 GCA_031376985.1 Hyphomicrobiales bacterium | reverse complement strand
CAACTATGCTCCGGTTGCTCTCGCTGCGTAACGCAGTGCGAAATACTGGGAATTAAGCCCTTGCGTTTAGCGACGTAAGGCGGGGTTCGCTGGCACCTGGCAACAGAAGCCAGCACTTTCCTCCAGCCGTCAATTGCATTTGTTACCCGTTAGCTTGTCCAACTTGCTGTTCAGATAAGCCAGCAATCCCTCAACCACCACGCGGATGCGGGCCGAGTCACGGAAGCTCTCGTGAAAAACGATAACGGCAGGTTGATGATAGAACGGCTGAGTGAAAACGCGCACCAGATTGGTGTGTTCATCTTCTTCAAAGCACGGCAACGCCGAAATACCGACTCCAGAGAGCACTGAGCGCAACGCCACACTGGTGCTGTTCACCCGTGTGAATCTTTCTTCGTGGGTTTTGAACTGCTCCATCCAGGCAAAACCAGGCAAGCGATGGCGCGTTTCAGTAAAAAGAATAAGGCGATGTTCGCGCAGCTCCTCGGGCGTTTTTGGTAATCCATACTTCGCTGCATAATCCTTCGAGGCATAGACGCACCAACCCAAATCAAAGGCCTTGCGTGCTATCAAATCAGGCTCTTTGGGGAAAGCAAAGTGCAGGCCGATATCCGCTTCTCCCGCCGCCAGATTGACCATCTGATCGGTATCATGGATTTCGATGTGCAAATTCGGGTGTTGCTTATGCAAAACGGCGCAAATGGGCAGGAGGAAGTGATAGAAAGAACCAACGGTGGTGATCTTCACTTTGCCTTCGATGGCTTGCTTGGCAGATTTGATTGCGGTTTGCGTAGATTGAATTGATGCTTCAATGGCCTCTGCAGTGTGCAAAGCCATATTGCCTTCCGCCGTAAAACGAAACTCGCGTCCCCCACGCAACACCAGCACAGCCCCAAAGGCCTCTTCAGCAGCTGCCAACCTGCGGCTGACGGTGGAGCTATCCACACCCAAGATGCGTGACGCGCCCGCAACTGATTCACCCCGCGACAAGGCAAGGATCACCTTAAAGTCGCTCCACTCTAATTCTGCCACATCCGCTCCAAATCGGCCCCCACCGCCGCTGCTATGAGAGTGTCCGTATTTTCGCAAGCGGTGATTGCGCTCACGAGTATCGACAGAATTCAAAGCGTGACTTACCGTTCAACCATCGCATCACAACAAATGTTCGGGATCAAAACCATGAAACTCTATTATCACCCCGCCTCCACCACCAGCCGCCCGGTGATGATGTATATCGGCGAAACCGGAACCGAGATGGAGATGGAAATAGTCGATCTGTTTACCGGTGCGAATTATGGCGCGCCTTACACAGCAATCAACCCGAACCAATTGGTGCCTGTGTTGGATGATGGTGATTTCAGACTGATCGAGTGTTCTGCGATCCTGAAATATCTGGCTGAGAAATCCGGTTCATCGCTCTATCCCACAGCATTGCAAGCCCGTGCCCGTGTGAATGAACGGATGGATTGGGTGAACACGCAGATGCGCCGTGAGATGAATTATGGTTTGGTTTATCCGCAGGTGTTTGACCACCACAAAATGGAAAGCGCCGAAGGTCAGGCTGAAAAGTTGCGTCGCGCCAAAATACAGTCCCAGCGTTTCATGGCGGTGCTGAACGACCATATCATCGGCCCCAATCCCTATCTCTGTGGCGATCACCTTACCATCGCGGATTTTTTTGGCGGCTCGATTGTGGCCATGGCTGAACTTTTCGGCGGTGACCTCAAGAAGCTTCCAAATGTGCATGGCTGGCTGGCACGCTTGAAGGGATTGAAAAGTTGGGCACCGACATTTGCAACTATTGAAGGCTTTGCTGCCAGCGTTCGCAATCCGGCGATGGTGGTTCTATGAGGCGCCCAAAAGAAGTTGCCTTTTGCTCGCCAGATAGTCCATCAAGCCATCGATTACCACGCGGATGCGGGCTGAGTTGCGCTGTGACTCATGATAGACCAGATAGGCGGGTTGAATATAAAAAGGCTCAGTGAAAACTCTGATCATGCTCAATTGTTCAGCGCTGTCATAAGCTGGCAGGGCCGCAATCCCGGCACCTGCGAGAGCCGAGCGTATTGCAACAGTTGGGTTGCTGGTGCGCACAGACGTTTCAGTTTTAGCATTGAACTGCTCCAACCAGCGGAATGCTGGCAAATGCAGTCGGTCTTCAGTGTAAAGTACTAGCCGATGTTGGGACAGTTCCGCAGGTGATTTTGGCAATCCATACTGTGCAGCGTAGTCCTTCGATGCATAGATAAACCACCCCAAATCACAAGCTTTGCGCGATACCAGATCAGGCTCGGTGGGAGCTGCCATGCGAATGGCAATATCTGCATCGCCATTGGCGAGATTGACAATGTAGTCTGCGTCATAAATTTCAACGTGAAGGTCTGGGTACTGTTTATTCAAGACCCCACAAATGGGACCAAGCACATGATAGAATGACCCCACGGTGGTAATTCTAACCTTGCCAGAAATATCCTGTTTGGCCGACTTGATGCTGGCCGAGGCACTGAGGATGGCGGTTTCCATCGCTTCAGCCGCGCGCAATGCTGTTGTGCCTTCGGATGTAAAGCTGAATTCACGACCTCCACGCAAAACCAACACCGCACCAAGGGCTTCTTCAGCAGCGCTTAGCCTGCGGCTGACAGTTGAACTATCCACACCCATGATGCGTGAAGCGCCTGCAACCGAACCGGCACGCGACAACGCAAGGATCACCTTAAAGTCGCTCCATTCCAAGTCTGCCACATTCGCTCCAAATCTGTTCTCAACAACAACGCTATGAGCAGGGCCACATTTTTGCAAGCCACCCGTGCGCCGACCTGCCTGAGTTTTTGCACGAGGTGATTGCGGCGGCGGGCATCGACGAACATCGCGAAATGGATGATTGTTAAGCTATCGGAGGGCAAACGCCTTTCGAAAATAAATTTAAAAAACCTGCAAGTACCAAGCCCATCAGGAACCCCCTTTTGAGCTGCGGAGAACGCATGTCTTAACCCAAGGAGAAACCATCATGTCTAAACGCAATTTTATGAAAGCCGCAGCCGGTGTTGCTGCCACTGTTGTAACCGCCAGCCTTGTGGGCAAAGCCCAAGCCGCTGCCATGGGCCCTGTGCTCGTCGTCGTCAGCCATCCGGTGAATGACTATGCCGCCTGGCGCATTGTTTATGACAGTGCCGAGCCTATTCGCCAGAAGGCGGGCGTTACCGGCGCCGAAGTTTTTCATGATCCCAAAGATCCCAAGATGATTGTCATCATTCACCGTTTCCCAACCTTGGAAGCGGCCCAAGCTTTCCTCGCCGACCCCGGATTGAAAGAGGCCATGATGAAGGGCGGCGTCACCGCTCCTCCGTCAGCGATCATTGCAGTCGCTGTTTGATGTTCAATCGCTCTCCCCCTTGTGGGGAGGGAACTCAACCCCGCAAAAGGATTGCTCCCATGTCCACCTCAATCAACATTTTCCCTGTGATGAAAACGCGTGATATTCACAACCACCATATGGATTCGACGCGCTGGAACACTTTCAATTTCCGTGACAATGATATTGTCATCTCAACCTATGCCAAATCCGGCACAACCTGGATGCAGCAGATAATTTCGCAGTTGATTTTTGACGGCCAAGAAGGCCTCGACGTTTCTCACCTCTCTGCCTGGGTCGATCTGCGCATCATGCCGCCGGAAGCCTATGCCGCACTTGATGCACAAACCCATCGTCGCTTTGTCAAAACGCATTTGCCAGTTGATGCCTTGGTGTTCTCGCCCAAAGCCAAATACATCTATGTGGGCCGCGATGGCCGCGACATGGTGTGGAGCCTGTTCAATCACTACACCAACGCCAATGAACATTGGTATGGCGCGTTAAACAACACGCCGGGCCGTGTAGGCCCCGCCATCGAACGCCCGCCTGCAACACCTCAAGAATTGTTCCGCCAGTGGTTTGAACAAGATGGCGCACCTTTTTGGCCCTATTGGGAAAATGTGCGCTCATGGTGGAAGCTGCGCGAGCTGCCCAATGTGAAGTTTGTGCATTTTAATGATCTGAAAAGCGATCTTCCGGGTTCCATCCGTGACATCGGCGATTTCTTGGGGCTAAAGCCTGATGCCCAAACCTTTGAGAAAATAGTCGATCATTGCACCTTTGATTACATGAAAGCCCACGCGGAATCCGTCGTGCCGCTGGGCGGCATGTTGTGGGAAGGCGGCGCTAAAACCTTCATCAACAAAGGCACCAATGGCCGCTGGAAAGATGCGCTGACCCCAGCCGAATCCCGTGCCTATGAAGCCCGCGCTGTGAAGGAACTGGGCGAAGACTGTGCCAATTGGCTGGCGCATGGTCGCGAGACTATCGCACAGGCTGCTTGATACGCTGTGTCGTTGCCGCAACAAGCTTTTCGCACCCAGGACGACGTTATCGGGCTATTTTATAGTTGCAAATGACAACTATGCTCCGGTTGCTCTCGCTGCGTAACGCAGTGCGAAATACTGGGAATTAAGCCCTTGCGTTTAGCGACGTAAGGCGGGGTTCGCTGGCACCTGGCAACAGA
>JANMEM010000047.1:0-4619 GCA_031376985.1 Hyphomicrobiales bacterium | reverse complement strand
TTTTTCACACAGGAGGCTTTTGCCCCCCTCATTGTTCTGGCGCGCAGGCTGGAACGAGGGGTGGCCGACGTCATCATCAAATACAATCTGGATTGGCACGTGACCCGCGTGGGAACCCGCGTGGAATTCATGTGTTGCCCGACGCCTCCGCGCAACGGTTACGAGGCGTCAAAAGTGATCCACCAGCCCGTCGATGTGGCGGTGCATCACTACCTGTTAAATCGCGGCGTGGTCATCACGCCGTTCCACAATATGATGCTGGTATGTCCGTCCACAACGGAACATGATGTTGAGAAACTGCTGAACGCACTCGACGACTGTTTGGGCGAACTGACGCATTGAACGCCTTGGAAGCCCCAAGGTTGGAGAACTGAAAATGGCTGCATTTGTAACCCCCAAAATGGGCGCTGAGGCGCAAACATTTCTGGACGCCAATCCTGATATCGAAAGCATTCACATTGTCTGGACCGACCTCTGCGGTGTAGTACGCGGCAAGGTGTTGCGCCGGGATGAACTCGTTCCGGCTTTCAAGGATGGCCGCTTCCTGCCCATCTCTGCCCTCGTCCTCGATGTGACGGGACAGGACGTTCCAGAAACCGGACTGGTCTTCGATGAAGGCGACCGCGATATGCTGATGTGGCCGGTGCCCGGTTCACTGAAGCGCATTCCGTGGATGGACGTACCCTCAGCGCAATACGTGGCAAAAATTCACGACCTTGACGGTATCCCGCACTACGCCTGCCCGCGCAATGCGTTGGAAAACATCGTTGCGCGTTTCCAGAATGATTTGCACATGACACCCATCGGTGCGGTTGAACTTGAATTCTTCCTCATGGACCGGAAGTCCGCGCTGGAAGGCAACCCGAAAGCCCCACAGGCTCTGATGAACGAAGCGCGGCCACAGCATTACCAAGCCTATCACTTGCAGGACGTGGACGACTTCGCCCCCTTCTTCAAAGACCTTTATGCATGGTGTGAAATCCAGGATTTGCCAGCAAAGACTCTGATTGCCGAATATGCACCGGGGCAAATGGAAATCGTTCTCCGCCATCGCGACGACGTGTTGAAGGCCTGTGACGAAGCCATCATGTTGAAACGGGTCATCAAGGCCGCCGCTGAAAAGCATGGCCTCTGCGCGACGTTTATGGCGAAGCCCTATGCGGAATGGACCGGCTCCGGCATGCATGTGCACGTCAGTCTGGGCGACGAAAAGGGCGACAATCTTTTCGCAGCAGACGACCCGACGGAAAATGCATTGCTGCTCAACGCCATCGGTGGGTTGAAAGCCGCGATGGCGGAATCAATGTTGATCTTCGCCCCCAACGCCAATTCTTACCGCCGCTTCCGCCGCAACTCCTATGCGCCAGTTGCAGCAAACTGGGGAGTGAATAACCGCACGGTTTCATTGCGTGTTCCCGCAGGCAACGCCAAATCCTGCCACATCGAACACCGACCCTCGGGTGCCGACGCCAACCCCTATCTGGTCATGGCCGCAATCCTGGCCGGCATGCATTACGGCATCACCGAAAAATCCGATCCTGGCAATCCCGTGGCCGGCAACGGCTACGAACGCCGCGCCAAATATATTCCTGGCAACTGGTATGAAGCGATCGACGCATTCTATCGCGCCTCAATCCTAAAGGAATATTTCGGCAAACCTTTTGTCGATACATTCTGTACATTGAAGGAAGTGGAGGCGGACCGATTTTATCATGAGCCCTTCAAGCGGGATTTTGATTGGTATTTAAGAACGGTTTAAGATCGAGCGCACTTCCCCTCATCCGGCCTTTGGCCACCTTCTCCCGCGAAGAGGCGCGGGAGAAGGCAGAGCCAATGAGCCTTCGCCCGCTCCTTCCAGCGGGAGAAGGTGCCCGAAGGGCGGATGAGGGACCACCGCTCATCTCTCAACCAACCTCTTCAACCCTTCAACCGTATCCGCCTCCTCCGCCGGTTTATCCCAGCGGATGCGGCTCACACGCGGAAACCGCATCGCTATCCCGCTCTTGTGCCGCCCAGACATTTGCACTGCATCAAACGCAACTTCCAAAACCAGCGTCGGCGAAACCTGCCGCACCGGGCCAAATGTCTTGATGGTATTATTCCTAACGAAGTGATCGAGCTTTTTCAACTCTTCATCGGTGAAGCCAGAATAGGCTTTGCCCACCGGCACCAATTCGCGCGGAGATTTACTCTCGTCCCAAGCCGCAAACGTATAATCCGAATAAAACGATGACCGCTTGCCCGATCCACGCTGCGCATAGATCATCACACAGTCGGCGGTCAGCGCCTCACGTTTCCATTTCCACCACTGGCCCCGTGGACGGCCTGATACATAAACACTGTCACGACGTTTGAGCATCAAACCTTCAATGCTGTCACCGCGTGTCGCCGACCAAATCTCCTGCAACTTCTTCCCTGTATCGATGTTCAAAATTTCGGAGATATCCATGCGCAACGGTTTTTGCGCATGAACCCACGCTTCAAGTCGTGCGCGCCGCTCGGACAGCGGCAACCCTCGCAAATCCTCACCATCCAATTCCAACACATCATAGAGCCGGATATGAGCCGGATAATCCGTCAACATTTTCTTCGTCACGGTCTTGCGGTTGAGCCGTTGCTGCAAGTCCTGAAACGGCGCCACCACCCCATCTCTCACCACCAGCAATTCCCCATCAACTGTCGCAGACCATTTCATGTCCAGAAATTCCGGAAACGTGCCCGAGATGTCATCGCCGGAACGCGAATAAAGCCGCGTGCCACCCGGCCTTGCACAAAACTGTACACGAATGCCATCCCACTTCCATTCAATCTGGTAATCATCCGGGCTCAACACCGCGAGATCATCCGCTTCAAGCGGATGCGACAACATCAAAGGCCTGAACACCGGAACATCCTTTACATCAGGCCGCGCAGCACCACCAGCAAGCCACGCAAACAGCGGCGCGTAGGGCATGGCAAGTCCATGCCAAACTTCTTCAATCTCTTCGACAGGTTTACCAAACGCTTCCGTCAATGCGAGTTTCGCCAATCGCGCCGACACGCCCGTGCGCATGCCGCCCGTGACAATTTTCAGCAAAGCCCACCGGCCATTGACATCAAGCATATCAAGCCACTTCGCCAACTGGTCTTTGAGTTGATTACGACCAATCAACCCCAAGGTTTCAATCACCACGGCAAGCGAAGGTGCGTCGCCCACATTACGATTGGGCCAGATCAATGATAGCGTTTCAGCGGTATCACCCACATAGTCTCGCGAAAGGCGAAACAATTCCGGGTCAATATGTTCAGCGGCCAAATCCAGAATCGTCTGCCGCACCGGAAATGAAAACGGCAGGCTGTCGGTGATGGCTGCAAGCGCATAACCCCTATCCGGATCGGGTGTTGTCAGAAAATACTCTTTCAGCAAGGCCAGCTTGCCATTGCGTGCTGGGGTGTAAGACAATTTGTCCAGCATGGTGGCGAAGGCTTTCATTCCCCCTCCTCCTCGCCATAGCCGACCATCGACAAAGCCCGCGCCTTCAGTCCCATCGCCTGACATTGCAACGTCAAGGCATCATCACGCCCATGCGTAATCCAGATTTCACTTGCACCCACATCTTTGATCGTCTGCACCAGTTCCGGCCAATCCGCATGGTCCGAAATGATCAAAGGCAATTCCACGCCCCGCTGCCGTGCCCTTGCCCGGATGCGCATCCACCCCGATGCAAATGCCGGAATGGGATCAGCAAAACGCCGCGACCAGCGATCTCCAATTGCCGAAGGCGGACACATCACGATCTTGCCTGCCAATGTCACCTTCGTCTCCGTCACCAGTTTCAAATCGCCGAGGTCAATCCCGTGCCGCACATACAAATCGCAAACAGATTTCATGGCCCCGTGCAGCCAAATCGTTTCATCATATCCCGCGTTGCGCAAAAGCTTGATGAGACGCTGGCACTTGCCCAAGCCATAAACACCAATCTGGTGCGTCCGCTCCGGAAAGGTGCGAAGTGATGTCAGCAGTTTTGCAATCTCAACCGCATCAGGCTCATGCACAAACACCGGAAGTGCAAAAGTAGCCTCCGTCACAAACAAATCACACGGTACCACTTCAAACCCAACACACGTCGGATCAGCCCGCCGCTTGTAGTCCCCTGAAACCACCGCCCGCTGGCCCTTATATTCCATCACCACCTGAGCTGATCCCCAGACGTGCCCCGCAGGTGCCAGCCAGATCGTCAAGTCACCAATGGTGATGCGTTCACCCAACGCCAGCGCTTGCTGCGCTTGCCCAGCTCCAGCACCAAGCCTCACTCGCATAACTTCAAGTGTTTCCACCGTTGCCAGCACAGCATCATGCCCCGGCCTTGCATGGTCAGAATGGCCATGTGTGATCACTGCCCGCTCCACAGCCTGATGCGGATCAATATGGAAGTTACCAGGCACACAAAACAGGCCCTCCGGCCCCGGCCTGAGCCAGCTTTCAACAGGTTGAGTCATGTTTCAAATATGGGGTGGAACACAGGATTTTGCACTTGCGCAATTTGCCGTTCCCCCCTAATTGGCGTTCGTTATAACGAACGGTATTGATATGACTGACACCATCCATCACGACGTTATCCCAACAGGCATGCTGGCCG
>JANMEM010000559.1:0-10463 GCA_031376985.1 Hyphomicrobiales bacterium | reverse complement strand
ATCACGATTGCAGCGCCTTCAACACATCAGTGGCGTTGTGTTCTGGACGCGGGACCGGATAGAAATCTTGTGTGATGATACCGTCGCTGACAACAATTGTGCGACGAACAAGATAGTCTTGATGCCCTGCACGGAAAGTTTTGAGGTCGAGCGCGGCTGATAATCTGCGTTCATAATCAGAGAGCAGCGGAAATCTCACACCATGGCGGGCAACAAATTCCTTCTGCCAATCCGTCGCTTGAAAACTCACGCCAAAAATCTTCACGTTGAACTTTTCAAATTCTAGGCAAACCTTTGAAAATACTAAGGCTTGTGATGTTGAACCATGAGCACCTGGAATGTCGTCCCAGCCTGCAGGATCTGGATGACCCGGTTTGCCAGTATAGGGGTAGAAGAAGAGGACGGTCGTACTGTCGCACTTTGACGGATTGATAATTTTGCCATTCGTGGCCAGCAAACCTATGCTTGGCATCGACACTCCTATAAGCGAATGCATCAGCCCTTGTCCCTCAGCAAGCGTCCCCTCTCACGGTTCCATTCGCGTTCTTTTGTATTCTCGCGCTTGTCATGCAGCTTCCGGCCCTTGGCCAAGGCGATGTCTACCTTCACGCGGCCCTTTGTGTTGAAGAATATCTTCAAAGGCACAATGGTTAGCCCCTCGCGCAACACACCGACTGACAAACGATCAATCTGTTTACGGTGCAACAACAAGCGGCGCGGCCTCTTTGGCTCATGGTTAAAGCGGTTGGCTTCACGATATTCCGGGATATTCGAGTTGAACAATAACAACTCATTGCCCTTCATGGCCGCATAAGCCTCGCCAAGGTTGACGTGCCCCACACGCAGGGATTTGACTTCGGAACCTTTCAGTTCGATTCCGGCCTCAAACGTCTCCATCAATTCATAGTCGAAACGGGCCCGGCGGTTGTCGCCCTTGACGACAATACCACCCCCGGCAGCGGATTTTTTCGCGCCGCCACTCTTTGCTGACATTCTAGTTGATCAGTCCCGCATGTTTCATGGCATGCTGGACTGCCTTCTTCGTCGCATCCGTCACTGGCACCATGGGCAAGCGGGCTTCCGGCGTGCAGTGACCCAACAAACTCACTGCATATTTGATCGGGCCGGGGTTGGTTTCAACGAATAATGCATTGTGCAATGGCATCAGGCGGTCCTGCAATTTCAAAGCGGCTTTGTAATCGCCACGTAGCGTGGCTTCCTGCAATTCAGCGCAAAGGCGAGGTGCCACGTTGGCTGTCACTGAAATGCAGCCCACGCCACCGTGTGCGTTGAAACCTATTGCTGTACCGTCCTCACCCGACAACTGGATGAAGCCCTCACCGGAAGCAAGGCGCTGCAATGAAGGCCGCGTCAAATCAGCCGTGGCATCTTTGGTGCCGATGATGTTCTGGCAATCTTTCGACAATCGCGTGAGCGTTTCAACGCTCATGGCAACAACGGTGCGTCCTGGCACGTTGTAAACAAAAATAGGGATGTCCACGGCTTCTGTAATGGCCTTGTAGTGCTGATAGAGGCCCTCTTGCGTGGGCTTGTTGTAATAGGGACACACAATCAACGCTGCATCAGCGCCGGCCTTCTTGGCATGCGCAGCATATTCAATGGCCTCAGCCGTATTGTTGGAACCGGCACCCGCAATGACTGGCACCCTTCCCTTGGCTTCTTCCACACAAATTTCAATCAATCGCTTGTGCTCGGCAGGCGTCACCGTCGGGCTTTCGCCCGTCGTGCCAACGGGCACCAAGCCATGGCTTCCTTCTTTTATCTGCCACGCCACGAATTTGCGGAACGCTGCCTCGTCAACAGAACCATCCTTCATCGGCGTAATCAAAGCAGGAAAAGACCCTTGGAATTTCACGGCATCCTCACATTCGTTGGATTGGGTAAGAAGTTCTAAACCATAAAATGGCTACGGTTGCGGCTTGATACAAACCCGCGCCTTTTCAAAGTTGCGGCACCATAGTCGTTCATATTCGGAACGGCAAGCAAGAGCGACATCTTAGGGACATTGGTCCCAAAGCCGTCGCAATCTGTCCCTAACGGGATGCTTGGCCGCCGGATTTGTGCGTTTGTCAGAAGTTGGAGTGAGCATGTTTCCGGAATTGAACCGTCGTTCGTTGTTGAAGGGCATGTTTGCCGCATCTGCAGTTGCATTGGTACCTTTTGTGGTCATGACGGGCGAGGCCGTGGCCGCAAACCCCATGGCAATCGCCGCCGTGAAAGAAGCACTTAAAGGCAATTATACAGACGCAGGCGCATTCGCTGATCGTTCGGGGGACGCTGCTGCCATCAAACTGGTGGAACTGCTTTATCTCAAAGACCACGGCAAGGATGTGGGATTCCAGCGCATTCGCGATTTCCAGTCTGCAGCACCGAAATGGCCGTTGGCCGAAACATTGAAAAAGCGGGCCGAGCAATCCCTGTTTCAAAACCCTGAGTCAGCAGAAACCGTTGTCGCTTATTTCGACAAGAATGAATCCTTGACGGCTGAAGGTCATGCCGCCCATGCGCGCGCACTTTATCAACTTGGCCGAAACGACGAGGCCAAGACGGAATTGCGCCGGGGCTGGATGAAGACGGATATGGACGCCGATGTGGAAAAACGCATCGCATCAGAATTCGGCGGTCAGTTGACAGCATCCGACCACAAAGCCCGCTTGGGCCGTTTGATCTATGGCCAACAGCCCGCAGCTGCCGTTCGTCACGCCAAGCGTCTGGGCGCTGATCAGCAAAAAGTCGCGCAGATTGCACAGTTGTTGCTGCGTGGCGCAGGCGGTGCCGAAGGGGCCTATGCCAACTTAGCTGCTTCGCTGCGAAGTGAACTTCCGTTGCGCTACGCAATGGCCCGGCTTTATCGCAAGCAAGAAAAATTCGCAAAAGCTCGCAATATCCTGCTCTCGGCCCCTGCGACCGCGGCTGAACTGGGTGACCCAGGTGCTTGGTTTGATGAACGCCGCATCATCGCCCGCCGGTCCATCGGACCCTACAACAAGGGCACATGGAACGCAGCCTATCAAATCGCCAGCCGTCACGGAATCACGTCCGGAGATGATCTGACGGATGCTGAATTTCTCGCAGGCTGGATTGCCTTGCGTTATGGAAAAAACACCGACGCCGCGCTGAAGCATTTCAATCGGCTGATCGAAGCTGCAACCACACGCACAGACAAGGCCCGCGGTGCCTATTGGCTGGGCCGCACATATCTCGCGGCGGGTGACAAAGGCACAGCGACGAAATATTTCAAATCAGCCGCACAACATTCGACCATCTATTATGGCCAGTTGGCCCGTGAATATGTGGGACTCGGCGGTATTCCGGAAGAAATTGCAGGTGACGGCGCTTCTTCTGGCGCACGCTCACGGGTTGGCGATGATGAAGTCATTCGGGCTATGCAAATCATGTACAAAGCCTCCGGCAAAGCCAACTTGCACATGTTCCTCTATTCCATTGCCAGCCGCTTCAAAACCGTCGATGAAATGAATGCTGCGGCCGACATCGTGCATGACATGGGTGGCACATACATGGCGCTGAAGCTCGCAAAAGCTGCGGGCCAGTTCAAGGTTGATATCGATTCATGGGCCTATCCTGTGCGTGGTTTGCCGAATTGGGCTCAGATCGGAAAACCAGTTGAAAAGGCTTTGGTGTTTGGCCTGTCGCGGCAGGAAAGTGAATTCAACCCTGACGCTGGCAGTCGCGTAGGTGCACAAGGCCTGATGCAGTTAATGCCAGGGACCGCCAAGCTGGTGGCTCGGCAATATCGTGTTCCATACGCACAGTCAAAACTGAAGGACGACCCTGCCTATAATGTGAAGCTGGGTGCAGCACATCTGGCCGATCTGGTATCAGACTTCAACGGCTCCTATGTTCTCACACTTGTGGCCTATAATGCCGGGCCACGGCGTGCAAAGGAGTGGATCGAACAATTCGGCGATTTACGCTCCGGTCAGGTGGACCCTGTGGATTGGGTGGAGAATATCCCATTCCAGGAAACCCGCCAATATGTGCAGAAGGTGTTGCAGAACGTCCATATCTACCGCTCGCGCCTTGCCCCAAAAACAGTGCGCCCCATGACGGCGGATTTGAAGCGGGGAACACCTTCGGACGTAAACGTGGCTTCCATCAGTGCACCGGAAGAAAAAGAATGCGGCAGCGTGTTGACCTCATTCTTGACTGGTTGTGACTAAAATCGAGACCCGTGAACACTGGCACTCAGCCGCTGATGGAACCCGGCTGTTCGCGCGTGACGTTGGACCGCTTCAGGGGAAACTCACACCCCTGCTTTGCCTGCCGGGATTGACACGGAACTCCCGTGATTTTGAACCCGTGTTCGAAAAGTTCTCAGATTCCCGCCGCATAATCGCAATGGATTTTCGGGGTCGTGGCAATTCAGCTCACTCTGCCGACCCCAACACATATCGCCCCGATGTAGAGCTGCAAGACACGCTGGAATTTCTCGACGCATTGGAGATTGGTCGCGTCGCCGTGCTTGGCACATCACGCGGCGGCATCGTGGGCTTGCTCATGGCCACATTGGCCAAACAACGACTTGCAGGACTATGCCTCAATGACGTTGGCTGCAAACTCGAGGCAGATGGCCTCCTTCGCATCATGTCGTATGTGGGAACAGCGCGAACTTTTTCGTCATGGGAAATCGCAGCCGTGCAATTTGCAAAATCAGCAATGGGGTTTCGGAATATATCGCCCCTTCAATGGCAAACTGTAGTGAAGCGCATTTATCTCGAAGCAAGTGGTGGCATTGCTCACAACCACGATCTCGCGCTGGCCCAAACCCTTCCCGCCGTGCAAGACGTGATGGACGGGAAGGTGCCAGAGTTGTGGAGCCTGTTGCCAACCTTAACCGATGTGCCCTTTGCCCTGCTGCGAGGTGAAGGGTCAGATTTGCTATCGCCTGAAACCGTACAACGTATGGCCGATGCAGTGCCGGACCTTGTCACGACTACCATCAGTGGCCGCGGCCACGTGCCATTCCTTGATGAGCCGGAAAGTGTGGCGGCTATCACCCAATGGCTAGAACGCGTCGATCTTTTGGCGTGAGCTAAAGTGCGTGTTTCAGAACATAAACAAGCAACGGTATCGTCACGACTGAAGCAGCAGTCGTCGTGATTACCGCAGCGCCTGAACCTGCTACATAAGAATTATATTGCCGTGCGAGAATGAAGGCGTTGGTGGCCGTCGGAAGCGCTGCCATCATCACAGCAACTTGCAGCCACGTCGTGTCAGCTGACACAAGCAGATAGACCGCACTGAAAGCCAAAATCGGGTGCAGGATGATTTTGATGAAACCCAAAGTGCCAAGTTCCCTGTTAAGCTCGGGCTTGCCGCGCAAACTCACCGTCACCCCCATGGCAAACAGCGCGACAGGTGCCGCAGAACGCATCAACATTTCTACGATCGTCAGAAGTCCACCACTGGGTTGCCATTTCAGGGCCGTGGCAATGGCACCCAGCATCGTGGCAATGTTGAAAGGGTGGGTCAGCACATCCCAAAGGATTTTTCCCACCACCTGCGTTTTATTCTGTGAACGATCTTCAAGTCCGGCAAACACCGCCGTTAGAATGAACAACACAACGATGTCGAAACAAAACACCAGCGCTGCGGGAACGCCCGCTGCTTGCCCAAAGAAGGCCACTGAGAGCGGGAGGCCCATATAGCCGATGTTGCCATAGGCCGCTGACGTCCCCATCAAAGTGGCTTCGCGCAGAGGCACATTGTAAAATCGTCTTGCGACAAAAAGCATCAACAGGAAACAGGCGGTCGTTGCCCCGGCGGTTGCTACCACAAACATGGGGTTGGCCAGTTTTTCCAGTGGTGTTTGCGCCACGATCATGAAAATCAATGGTGGCAGCGCAAAATACAGCACGTAGATGTTGAGCCAGGCCAACCCCTCTTCGCCCTTGTTCCAGATGCGACCAGCAATCACACCCAGCAGGATGAGGCCGAAAAAGGGCAATGCAATGTTGAGAATTTCGAGCATGTTGCGCACCCTCTTGCCTTCCTTTGCGCAGCTTGGCAATTAGGGGGTATGAACAGCATGCGCACAGCCAAATTTGGAATCGGACAGATCGTCAAACACCGGTTGTTTGAGTTTCGTGGCGTGATTTTTGATGTGGACCCGGAATTCAACAACACGGATGAATGGTATAATGCCATTCCGGAAGAAGCCCGCCCTCGCAAGGATCAACCGTTCTACCACCTTTTGGCTGAAAACGAAGAGACCGAATACACGGCATATGTTTCAGAACAGAACCTCTTGAAAGACGACCCTGCCTCGCCCATCAGGCACCCTCAAGTGAATGAATATTTCCGGGGCTATGATCAGAAACAGGGACGGTATCTGGTCCTTGGTGGCAAGACGCATTGAAAATTGAGATGATGTGTCAAATCGCGCACCGCCTCGCCGCCCGCCACATCACCCACTGACTGCGCAAGGCAGAAGGTGGTGTTTTCAAATACAATTCGGTCAGACACGCGGGAAGTACCGCTGGCATCAATGCGGCAGGCATTTTCTCGGTTCTCGCCTCCTGCAATCGCTGTCTTGCAAGCTCTTTCAAACTCTCGACAGTTTCATCGGGCGGGATAAATTTCGGATCCAATCCTGGCCTCGCCAACAGTCGGGCCAACCCAAAAGCCGTTCCTGCCGGACCAACCACCGCGCTTGATTTCGCTGCTGCTGCCCTGTCCAGAATAATTGCTGCGAACTGCATCAAGGCAGCATCGGTTTCAGCCATAAAACTTTCCAGACTGAACAGCGTTGGAAATTGATCAGCATACAGATCATTCCGCCACGCCTCAACGAAGTTTTCCAAGTGCTCAATCGGTAAGCCAAATTGATGAACCACCACAGCGAAGGCTTGCGCCACAGGATGATCAACCATCTGCTTCGCTTCGATGGCCGACAACGTGTCCAACCACCATTGCAGACGTATTTCGCCAATCTGGGGATCGCTCACCAGCGTCGGAATGCGGGCAATTTCAACACCAAAAGCATAGAGCGCAAACAAATGCGGGCGCAAATGATCGGGTGCAAACAATGTGGCAATGTAGCGGTCGCGGTCATGCAACCGCACAAGTTCTTCACAGTTGTCAGCCATGGGCCTTGTCCACGGCAATGATTATGGCAGCCACCCTGCGGTCTTCGGCCAGTACAACATTATAGGTCCGGACGGCGGCATTGGTACTCATCGTCTCAAAACCCAAACCCTGTGCACGCAAATTTTCCGACAACAACTTGGGCAGCATCAACATATCGCGTCCGGTGCCAATCAACAGCATGTCGATTTCGTCTTTTTCTGCCTCCAGCAAAGCAAAGTCCTCAAGTCGCAACGCCGCAACGTCCTTTGCAGGCAACGCCCGCACACCGCTGGGCGCAATCAACACCGACCCTACATGCGAAACCCCACCCAAGCGGAAACCACCATTGCCAAAACTGTCAATCAAGTGGCGACCCGGCAGAAAACGCTCCATCACGGCCTTGCAGATGCGGCAACCTGCTTTGCATTGCTCTTGGACTCGCGTGGCAGACCCAGCAACATCAACACGGGAACCGCCACGAAGATTGATGAGTAAGTACCAACGAACACACCCCAGATCATGGCGAAAGCAAAGCCACGAATGACCTCGCCACCGAAGAGGTAGAGTGCCAACAAGGCAATCAGTGTACAGATCGACGTCAGCAAAGTGCGCGGCAGCACGGAGTTGATGGAGTAGTCCAGCAAGTCTGCCAAATTCATGGATTTGTATTTGCGCATGAACTCCCGCACCCGGTCAAAGTTCACCACGGTGTCATTCAGCGAATAACCGATGATGGTCAGAATAGCGGCGATGATGTTGAGGTTGAACTCAAGTCCGATCAGACTGAACAAGCCAATCGACAGCAACACGTCATGCAACAGCGAAATAACGGCACCCGCCGCATATTGCCATTCAAATCGCGCCCAGAGATAAATCAACACGCCCACAATCGAAATCAATACTGCGAGAATAGCCTGTTGTGTCAATTCGCCCGAAACCTTGGCGCCCACAGTTTCGGCACTTCGCACCTCAACTGAACTTCCAAGTGCCTCTTTCACTTTGGCCTGCGCAGCTTGTTCAGCATTGGCACCGCCCGCTTGCGCTTCAAGCCGGATCATCACGTCAGATGGCCCACCAAATTCCTGCACTTCAACATCGCCAAGACCAAGTCCGCCAAGTTCACTGCGAATCTCGTCAATCTTTGCCGGTCCCTGCGTGCGGATGGTGATGACCGAACCACCTTTGAAATCGATGCCGTAATTCAGGCCTTGATAGGCAAACAGAAAAATCGACAGTGCACACAAAATACCTGAAGCAATGTAGCCATAGCGGCTCCAGAATACGAAAGGGATGTTGGTGCCATCGGGAATTGGGCGAAAGGGTTTCCAGCGCATCAAAGATTGATTTCCTTAGGACGTCGGTGCTGAACCCATATGGAAACAAGCATGCGTGTCACAGTAAAAGCAGTAAACATGGTGGTGAAAATACCAATGGCCAGCGTCACAGCAAAGCCGCGCACAGGGCCAGAACCCACACCAAACAACACCACAGCTGCAATCAGCGTGGTGATGTTGGCGTCAAGCACCGTGCCCAACGCCGACTTGAACCCAACTTCGAGCGATGACAAAGCCGTGCGCCCGCTGCGCCATTCTTCGCGGATGCGTTCATAAATCAGCACGTTGGAGTCAACGGCCATGCCGAGTGTCAGAAGAATACCGGCAATACCTGGCAACGTCAGCGTAAAGCCAAAGAAGCTCATGGCCGCCAGCAACATCAGCAGGTTCGCCAGCAAGGCAGCATTGGCCACCCAGCCGAAAAAGCCGTAAGGCAGGATCATGAAAACCATAACCGCTACCAAACCAATGGCACAGGCAAGGAAGCCTGCATAAACTGAATCTGCACCAAGGCTCGGCCCGACAGTTTGTTCCTGCACAACGTTGATTTTTGCGGGCAACGCTCCCGACTTCAATACAATTGAAAGACTGCCCGCCTCCTCAGTCGTGTAACTGCCGGAAATTTGACCGGATCCGCCAAGAATAGGCTCATTGATGACGGGGGCCGTTTGCACCACCTTGTCAAGAATGATTGCAAAGGGCTTTCCAACATTGTCTTTTGTCAGGTTGCCAAAACGAAGCGCACCCTTCTGGTTAAACTTGAAGGTCACTACCGTTCGATTGTTCTGATCAAAGCCTGGTTGGGCATCTGTCAGGTCCGCACCATCAACCGTTGCCCGGCTTGAAGTCTGCACCCACATTTTTTGCAGCGGCTTGATCTCGGCATCCGTCAACAACACGGTCTTTCCCGTAGGATCTTTCTTTTTCAAAGCCGCGTCATAGGCTTCCTTGAGCGGAAAAGCGGCGCAATCCTGCGGCGGCACCTGGCCTTCAGCTTGTGGCTGCTCTTCGCATACAAGATTGAACGTCAACTTGCCCGCGCTGACAAAGCGCTTTTTCAGCTCCTCAATATTATCAACACCGGGCAACTGAATATTGATGCGGTCAGCACCCTGCTGTTGAACACTGATTTCCTTGGTACCCGAAGGATCGATACGGTAGGCCAGAATTTTCAACGATTGGTTGATCGCTGAAGTCACCTTTGCCTGTAGTCCCGCTTCCGTAACCTTCAATGTATAGCTGTCAGCTGTCGCATCAAGTGCATAAAGATTGACCTGCGCCGCACCTGTGAGAATGCCACCCTGTTGTGGCTGTAACAGCCCAGACAGTTTTTCCTTTGCCAAAACCATATTTTCCGGCTTCGAAATCTTCACACTCACGCCACCAGGTATTTTCACAATATTGCTGTAGGCAATTTTCGCTTCACGCAGCGTTGCACGAATGTCTCCCGCAGCAATTGTTTGCAGCTGCTCCGCCATATCTGCCTTGTCGATTTCCAGCAGCAGGTTGGACCCGCCCTGCAAGTCCAATCCCAAGGTCATGGGCCGAACGCCGAATTTGGCAAAGGTCTCTTGCTGGGCTTTTGGCAAAATATTGGGAAGCGCCAAAAATGCCGAAAGCACAATGGAGGCCATGATGGTCAGAATTTTCCAGCGGGCGAAGTGCAGCACGGGTCAAATATCCTTGAAAGTTACTTGTACCTTGGAAATTACTTGGCAGGTTCGCCCTTGGCGCGCACTTCATGAATGCCGCCACGCAACACACGCACCTTTACATTCTCACCAATTTCGACCTGCAATTCATTGTCGTCGACAACCTTCGTTACTTTGCCGATCAGTCCACCGTGCGTAATCACAGTGTCGCCTTTCGAAATTTTTGACAGCGTCTCCTGCTGCTCCCTGGCTTTCTTCTGCTGTGGACGGATCAACAGGAAATAAAACACACCCATGATCAGCACCAGCGGCATCACCATTCCAATGAGGTCGCCAGCACCGGGTGCAGCTGCTTGAGCAATAAACA
>JANMEM010000544.1:0-2811 GCA_031376985.1 Hyphomicrobiales bacterium | reverse complement strand
GTTGATGCGCGAGGCATTTCGAACTTGGCAGCGGCAGCAGGATGAGCATGAGCAAAGACTGGCTGTGCTGAAGGCGCGGGTGCAGAAGTCGATTGATGATCCTCGTCCAGCTTTGACTGTTGATGAGGCGCGTCGTGCATTCAAGGACTTTGTCGCGCAACAGTCGTCATGATTGTATTTAACATTCGTATCATGCAAGTTGCCTTCGAGGATATAAGAGAGATTTATCTTTGGATCGCTCAGGTATCGGGGTCAAAGCTGGTTGCTGAAAAATTTACAGACAGGATTTTCGATCGCATTGATGAGCTTGAAGATTTCCCCATGATTGGCGTTGCTCGACCTGACCTCGGTGATGGTCTGCGGCACCTTGTTTTTGAGGGCAAGGCACTGATCATTTACCCTGTGATGGGCCAAGACGTTCAAGTTACCAATGTTCTCTATCGCGGGCGAGACACAGTAGATTTTGTTGAAGGAAAAGATGATGGCGAATGAGGTGAAGTTGCGCCCTTGATTATCGTTTTCACCGTTTCCAGAAACGTCATCATCAGTTGCAACTCCCCACCCAGCGCATGCATATAATGCTGCAAGCTCCGCAATTGCAGCTTTGTCCATGTTCATAAGCCAACTGGCTCTTCTTCTCGAAGTGTACCTTCTTCTCATACCATGCTGCACCAAACGGCCAGTCATCGTCGTTTTCGGGACTGTATGTTAAAGTGATGGTCAACCAGTCGGTCGTGCTATCTTACCCGTTCATTCAACGTGGAGAATCACATCATGAAGTTAAGTGCACCAACCAATATCCTGTTCATCATCGCGGTCGTCATCGCCGTTGTCGCTGCACTTGCGGCTTTGGGTGTGGTGTCGTTTATTCCTGTGGCTTCCGTCTGGATCATGGCAGTGGCTTTTGTTGTCTTGGCCATTGGCTGCCTGTTCAAGGGCGCCTGAGCGCCAATGGCCGTGATAAGGTGCCGATGAAAATGTTGAAGCCCAACTCTCATTTCCAATAGGGCTTTCCCGTTTCAACAGTCCTGTTATGTTAGCGATAACAAACGGGAGAAGTACTGACGTGGCAGGGCGGGATTTGAAGGTGCCGGAGGTTCGCAGTGCCACGCCGACCATGGCGGATGTGGCCAAGCGTTCTGGTGTTTCGACGATGACGGTATCGCGTGCGCTGAAAGATGGTGCGTCGATTGCGTCGGACACTCGCGAGCGCATCATGCAGGCTGTCGAGGATTTGGGTTATGTGCTGGACCAGTCGGCGGGGAGTTTGTCGTCGAAACGTACGGGCTTTGTGGCGGCGCTTATTCCATCGATCAACAATTCGAATTTTGCTGATACGGCGCGGGGCATGACCGATGCACTTGAGGGGTCGGGCCTGCAATTGCTGCTCGGATACACAGACTATTCGGTGGAGACCGAGGAGGCGCTGATCGGGTCGATGTTGCGGCGCAGGCCAGAGGCCATTGTTGTCACGGGTGGACGGCACACGATGCGGGCGCGGAAGCTGCTCGAACAGTCTGGCATTCCGGTGATTGAAACCTGGGACATTCCAACGACTCCTGTTCGGCATGTCGTGGGGTTTTCAAATGCCGAAGCGTCAGCAGCGCTGGTCCGCCATCTACATGGGCAAGGCTATCGCAAAATTGCCTTTATCGGCGGCACCACCAATCGCGATACGCGCGGTGCAGACCGGCGCATGGGCTACGAACGCGCCATGGCGGAGCTGGGCTTGACGGAAAGCCGCGTCATGTCCTTCGGCACGCCGCCGATTTCCATGCAGCAGGGCGGCGAGGCGATTGTACGCTTGGTGGAACAATGGCCCGACGTGGAGGCCGCCATTTGCGTGTCGGACTTGTCAGCCTTCGGTGCAATCATGGAATGCCAGCGCCGCAACTGGGCGGTGCCTGAGCGCATTGCCATTGCGGGCTTTGGCGATTTTGAAATCTCCAGCCAGTGCCATCCGCGCATCACCACGGTGGGTGTCAACTGCTACGATATTGGCAATCAGGCGGGGCGTCTGTTGTTGCGGGCGATTGAAGGCGAACGCAATGGCAGGACCGTTGTGGCAGAGACAATCATCACGGATTATGCGGTAATGGCGCGGGAGAGTACGTAAGTTAAAACGCGATCTGCACCTTCATGGCGCGGCTGCGGTCAAGGGCGAGTTCGAAGGCTTTGTTTGCGTCTTCAATTGGCAGGACTTCAGTGAGTAGCGGTTTTAAATCCACGCGCTTGCGGTTGATCAAATCCATGGCCAGCGCGAACTCTTCATGGAAACGGAAGGAGCCGCGGATTTCAATTTCCTTCGACACAATCATGTTTTGCGGAATGCTGATGTCACCGCCCAAGCCCAATTGCAGCAACACGGAGCGTGGACGCAGACATTCGAGGCCCGTACGCAATGCCGATTCATTGCCGGAGGCTTCAATCATAACATCGAAACTTCCCTTGTTGGCTTTGCGGGCATCAAGGTCACTGGCCTTGGTGGCAACGTTGATGGTCTGGTCAGCGCCCATCCTGCGGGCGAGACCCAAGGTGAAGTCCGAGACGTCGGTGGCGACGATTTCCTGTGCACCATGCAATCTTGCGGCAGCAATTGCGAGAACACCGATGGGGCCGCAGCCTGTGACCAGTACGCGTTTGCCCGCCAGTGAACCTGCACGGACGATGGCGTGCAGTGTCACGGCGAAGGGTTCGGCGAAGGCGGCTTCCTCTATGCTTACGCCGTCAGAGATGACATGGCATTGGCTGGCGTCGGCGACCAAGGACTGTTGGAATGCCCCCTGCACATGGGGCATGCGCATGGCGCTG
>JANMEM010000505.1:0-9457 GCA_031376985.1 Hyphomicrobiales bacterium | reverse complement strand
TCATCGGGCGCGAGGCGTTGGTGAAGTCAGGATTTGCTTCGCCCACGCCAGCGCAGAACAGCTTCATGCCGCCGCCCGTGCCGGTTGCTTCTACAACGGGGGTTTTGCCGTTGGTCTTGCCGAATGCTTCGGCAACTGCGGTTGTAAACGGATAGACGGTTGAAGAACCGACGATACGGATCTGGTCGCGGGCTGCAAATGCAGGGGTGGCGACAAGTGCCAGAAGGCTTGCTGTCAGGAATAGTTTTTTCATGTTTCTGTCTCCAGTTTGTGCGACGGACCCAGCATCTAGGGCCGCCACGTGACTGTTATGCGACGCTAATCACACAGTTTCATGACAGTTCAACTTATTGATTGTAATGCAGTTTCGGGAAAGGCATCTGAATGGTGAAGCTGCTGCCGCGACCTGGTTCAGACTCGATCAACAATTTGCCGCGATGGCGGTTGAGAATGTGCTTGCAGATGGCGAGGCCCAAACCTGTGCCGCCTTTGGTGCGGCTGTCTTTGGCGCTCACGCGATAAAACCGTTCGGTCAAACGCGGTACATGATGCGCCGCGATGCCCGGACCATTGTCACTTACTGAAAGCTCAATATCGCGCGCTCCAATGCCGCCTGAAATGCGAATGCGCTTGCCTTCACCTGAATATTTCAGCGCATTCTCAACCAGATTATGCACGACCTGAGTCAACTGATTGGTATCACCCGTCACCATCAATGTGTCCGGCAAGTCAACAATCAACTCGGAATTCGCAGCTACCGCCATCGGCTTTAATAGGGCCTGGACCTGCTTTGCAATCGACGTCAGATCGCTCAGGCTTTCAGGTGCCACATGTTCGTCGAGTTCAATGCGACTGAGCGACAGCAGGTCGTCAATCAACCTGCTCATGCGGTCAGCCTGGGTTTTCATCACATCAAGAAATGCCGCGCGGGCTTTCTCGTCGCCTTTCGCCGCACCTTGCATGGTGTCAATGAATCCGGAGAGCGTGGTGAGCGGTGTGCGCAATTCATGACTGGCATTGGCCACGAAGTCAGATCGCATGCGTTCAACATTTTCTTCGCGAGTCACGTCCTGACAGGTCGCAAGAAAAAGTCTTGCTCCACGCTCACCGGTTCCCAATGCAGACAAATGCACATCAACTATCTGCTGGGTCATTCCGCGCGAGATGCTGCGTGCCGTTGCCGCTTCAAGCGTTTCAACGACGCGCTCGAAGGCGGCAATCACATCGGGGGAACGAACGACCAAACTCAAATTCATGGATTTAAGCTGTCCGCCGAACAATCTCTCGGCAAGCGGATTGGCAGCCAATACTTCACCTGCGTCAGTCAGAACCAGAGCGGCAAAAGGAATGGCGAAGGCCAAGGCTTCGATCTGGGGTGGGGTAAAAGCTGTCGTCATAAGGCGTAATCTATGGATTATCCGCCAATTTGCAATCTGGTCCATGGACGGGGCTACACATGATTTGTATGACAGCTTGATCACCTGTCGATTCACGAGGGCCTAACATGCTTGGCGTTTGCTATTATCCAGAACATTGGCCCGAATCCTGGTGGAAGCAGGACGCGCAGCGCATGTATGATCTGGGCATAAGTTATGTGCGGATCGGTGAATTTGCATGGTCGCGGCTGGAACCATCGCGTGGTCGCTACACATGGGATTGGCTTGACCGCGCGATGGACGTGCTGGCGGATGCTGGGCTCAAGGTTGTGTTGGGTACGCCCACGGCCACGCCACCCAAATGGCTGATGGATGAGCACCCTGATATTGCGCCTGTAGATAGTGATGGAAAGCCGCGCGGCTTTGGTTCACGCCGGCATTATTCATTTTCGTCCCAGACCTATTGGCACGAGTCTTCATTGATCGTTGACGCCTTGGCCAAGCGTTACGGCCAGCATCGTGGGTTGGCTGGCTGGCAGACCGACAATGAATATGGTTGCCACATGACGGTTCTCTCGTGGGGGCCTGAGGACTTAAAGGCGTTCAAGGCTTGGCTGCGGCAACGTTATCAGTCTACGGATCAATTGAACGAGGCTTGGGGCAACGTGTTCTGGTCGATGGAACTCTCAGATTTCGAGCAGATATCACTTCCCAACCTGACGGTGACTGAAAGCAATCCTGCGGCGAAGCTGGACTTCTGGCGCTTCCAGTCTTCGCAGGTTGCGGGTTACGACAAGATGCAATGCGACATTATCCGCAAACATTCACCGGGCCGATTCATCACCCATAACTTCATGGGGTTCTTCAACGAATTTGACCATTGGGATGTGGGTGACGATCTCGATCTTGCGAGTTGGGACTCTTACCCCATCGGCTTTGCCGAACAGTTTCTGCCAACGGAAGCCGAGAAAGCGCGTTGGACTGACACATCCCACCCTGACATCGCACCCTATCATCATGACCTTTACCGCGCCGTGGGCAAGGGCCGCTGGTGGGTGATGGAGCAGCAACCGGGGCCAGTAAATTGGGCGCCGTGGAACCCTATTCCCAAACCCGGCATGGTGCGCTTGTGGACATGGGAAGCATTGGCCCATGGGGCTGAAGTTGTCAGCTATTTCCGTTGGCGTCAGGCCTTATCGGCGCAGGAGCAAATGCATGCGGGATTGAATCTGCCGGGGCAGCATGAATGGTCACCGGGGGGACTTGAAGCAAAACAATGCGGCGAAGAGATTGCGCGTATCGGTGCCTTGCCTCCTGCGGGGAAGTCCCCAGTCGCTATTGTCTATGACTACGAAGCGCATTGGATCACCCACATTCAGCCACAGGCCAAGGACTTCCATTATTACGAGCTGGTGTTTCGCTGGTACGAAGCCATACGGCGTGGCGGTTTGGATGTGGACTTCGTGCGACCGGGTGCTTCGCTCGATGGTTACAAGCTGGTCCTGGTTCCCACCATGCCGCATATCAATGAAGCAGCAGAAAAAGCGTTTGCCGATTGTGATGGCGTGATGCTGTTTGGTCCGCGAACGGGCTCGAAGACGCGGCATTTTTCCATTCCACAAAACCTCCCACCCGGACCACTTGCGGAGTTGCTGGGAGTGCGCGTGATTGAGGTGTCGTCGATGCGGCCTTCACTTTCTGTGACTGTTGCAGGCCACGTTGCAGGCAAAGCGCAAAAATGGTGGGAGCATGTGGAAACCACTGCAAAGATTTTGGCCCGCTTTGAAAGTGGCAGCCCGGCGCTGACCGCGCAGGACAAGCGATACTATCTCGCCTGCTGGCCGGATGAGACATTGCTCACGTCGGTGATGGCGCTTGTTTGTGCTGAGGCCGGTTTGAAGCGCACCGAACTGCCACCGCATATCCGCATGCGCAAGCGTGGCGATGTGACGTTTGCGTTTAACTATGGACCGGAGAGTTTCGTGCTTGATGGGTCGAAAACCTATCTGTTGGGTGGTGCGGTGTTGGAGGCACAGGGCGTTGCGGCTTGGAGAGAGTAAAGTCCATACTTACTTCAGCAATTGCTTGACGAGCGCCGCCGTCATCCTTGGCAAGTCATAGGGGAACCGCGCGGTAATCAGATTGCCATCCACCACGCAAGGCTCATCAATCACCGTAGCGCCCGCATTGGCCACATCCTGCATGATGTTCCAGACTGACGTTGCATTCTTCCCCTTCAAAATCCCTGCATTCACCATCACCCATTGGCCGTGGCAAATGGCGCAGGTGGGTTTGCCTGCTTCGTACAACTCACGCACAAAATTCACTGCATCCTTGTCGGCACGCAACGTATCAGGGTTCCAGCAACCGCCGGGCAGGATCACCGCGTCATAGTCCGACACTTTCACTTCATCAGTATATTTGTTGATCTTGATCCAGCCCGCATTTTCCATCAGTCTGATGGCCAGCACATGCGTTGCGCATTGTGGTGGGAAGCGTAAGCCCAGCGTTGGATGAAACTCGCCAACGCGGGGCGAGACCACATGCACGGTGGCACCGTGTTCAGTCAGCCAGTGATGGGCACCCAGTATTTCCACCTCTTCCACGCCATTGGCACAGCAGATCGCGATGCGTTTGCCCTTGAGCAATTCAGGATTTGACGGAGCATCAAACAGAAAAGCATTGAGTTCGCGGTTGAGTTCACCATCTGCCGTGGTCAACAGTTCCGTGGAAATCGACGGCACTGGTGCCGGGGTCATCAGTTGTTGCATGCGCGAGAAAGCGGCGGCCTGTATCGGTTTGTTCATATCATAGTTCTCCACGCGTTGGGCGATTGACTTCAATTCGAATTTGCAAGACTGTTATAACAGTTGGAGGATGTCAAATGAAGTATGGATTTAACCTGTTGCTGTGGACGGGGCATGTGACGGACGAACACGTGCCGATTTTCAAAGCACTGAAAAAAGCAGGTTATGATGGCGTTGAGCTGCCACTGTTTGAAGGCACGCCGGACCATTATGCCAGATTGGGAGACCATTTGGCCAAGCTCGGCCTTGGCGTGACGACTGTAAGTGTGCTGGGTGCGGGGCATAACGCGTTGTCGCAAGACAAGACTGAACGCAAAGCTGCATTGGAGCGAGCCAAATGGGCATTGGATTGTTCTGCGGCTCTGGGTGCGCCCATTCTGGCGGGGCCTATGCATTCCGAAATCGGGTATTTTTCTGGTAACGGTGCCACCGCGCAAGAGCGGAAATATGGACTGTCCTTCCACCGGGCAGCGGGAGACCATGCAGCAAAGAAGAATGTGCGTTTTGCCGTTGAGGCGCTCAACCGCTTCGAATGCTACTTCCTGAACACCATGGCGCAGTTGGCGGATTATCTGGACGACGTTGACCACCCGCATGTGAAGGCCATGTACGACACCTTCCATTCCAACATTGAAGAAAAGGATCCTGTAGCCGCGATCAAAACCATCAAGCGCCACATGATCCACGTGCATATTTCGGAGAATGACCGTGGCACACCGGGCAAGGGCCATGTGCCGTGGGACGAAACATACAAAGCATTGAAGGCCGCCAAGTATGATGGCTGGATGACGATAGAAGCCTTTGGCCGCGCCATTCCGGCCCTTGGGGCTGCAACGCGGGTGTGGCGGGATTTCTTTCCGAACAAGGAAGAGGTCTATAAACTGGGAATCAAGAACATGCGCAAGGGTATGGCAAAATAAATGGCCCGCGCTTACGCCTCGATCATTCTGAAGGCCCCCGTGGAAACGGTGTGGAGTCTGGTGCGGGATTTCAATGGGCTGCCCGGCTGGGCACCACCCGTTTTGAAATCAAAAATCGAAGGCGGTCTGGATGCCGACGTGGTGGGCTGCATTCGCTCGTTTCACATGCGGGACGGTGCGCATGTACGCGAACGGCTGCTGGCGCTTGATGATGCCAACTACAGCTTCACCTATAATTTTGAGAAACCCGCATTTCCTGTCAAAAATTACATCGCCACATTGCGACTCTATCCGGTGACGCAAACCGACCAGACCTTTGCCGAGTGGACAGCGACCTTCGACGAAGCACCTGAAGATGCGCGCAAGTATGAGCGGCTTGTCTCGAAGGATGTATTCGCAGCGAACTTTGCAAACCTGGCGAAAATCCTCGCTGCAACGAAGCCGGAAAAGCCCGTATACTCTGTGCGCTGGAAGGGCGGACAACCTAACAAGGTTTGGACGTCGCGCGTCATCAAGGCTCCGCTCGCAGATGTGTGGGGCGTCATGCGGGACTTTGCCGGCATGGCCGGATGGCATGATGAAATCACCAAAATGCACATGTTGAAGAAACATCGTCCAGACAAGGTATCCGGAGTTCGTGATTTCTATTTTGGGGCCGGGCATTTGAATGAAGAACTGTTGCAAGTCTCGGACCTCGACCATTCGTTTCTCTATCGCATCACCCAATGTGAAATCCCGTGGCTCAACTATGTGTCGGGACCGCGCCTTTGGCCCGTGACAGCCAACAATACGACATTCGGTGTGTGGACCGGGGACTGGGATGCCAGCCCGCATGATGACCTTGTGCTGATCCCGCGCACCGAACAGAATGTCTATCAGAAGGCCTTTGCGGGCGTTGAAAGCTTATTGCGGAACAGGAAAAAATCATGAGCAATTGGACTGAACGGCATGGGCTCAAAGATAAGCGTGCGCTTGTTACTGGAGCGACCAAAGGCATTGGTTACGAGACGTGCAAGGTGTTGGCGGATGCGGGTGCAAATATCGTGGCTGTGGGGCGTGACAGTGCGGGATTGGCCGAGGTCAAACACATGGTCGAAGCCGCTGGCCGTCGCTGCGTCACCGTCGAGGCCGACATGGCGACCCTTGAGGGTCCGAAAGATGCCGCAGCCAAAGCCTTGGCTGCCTTCGGCACCATCGACATTCTGGTCAACAATGCAGGCATCGCCCGCAACGCACCACTTCTGGATGTGACACTGGAACAGTGGGACGAAACATTGGCTGTCAATTTGCGCGCACCATTTTTATTGGCGCAGGCCTTGGTGCCGCAAATGATCAAGCAGAACATGGGCAAGATCATCAATATTTCATCTCAATCCGGGGTCGTGGCTTTGCAAGATCACGGGGCCTATGGCGCGTCAAAAGGCGGGCTGAACATGCTGACCAAAGTGATGACGATCGAATGGGCCAAGTTCAACATTCAGTCCAACACGGTTTGCCCCACCGTGATTCTGACACCCATGGGTGAAATGGTCTGGGGCCAGCCGGAAAAAGGTGATCCGATGAAAGCCAAAATCCCCTTGGGGCGCTTCGGCAAGACGGTGGAAATTGCTGACGTGATCCTGTTCCTCGCCTCGTCAGCATCAGACCTGATGACGGGGCAGGATATTCTGGTCGACGGTGGCTTTACGGCGCAGTGACGTCAATACGTCGCCCTGCCCCCTGAAATATCAAAAACGGCACCTGTCGAGAATGAGCATTCATCACTCGCCAGCCAGCAAATCAGGCTGGCGTTTTCTTCAACCGTGCCGAAGCGGGCTTTCGGGATTTTCGCCAGCATGAAGTCGATATGTTCCTGCGGCATCTGATCGAAAATCGGCGTGCGCACTGCGGCAGGCGTTACGGCGTTTACGGTGATATTGGTTTTCGCCAGTTCCTTGCCGAGGGACTTGGTGAAGCCAATGACGCCAGCTTTTGACGCTGAATAGGCGGATGCATTGGGGTTGCCTTCCTTGCCTGCAATCGATGCGACGTTGACGATGCGGCCATAGTTCTGGGCTATCATCAACGGCACCACGGCACGGTTGGTGAAGAAGCAGCCGTTCAAATTAATCGCCAAGGTCTTGACCCAGCCATCAATCGGAAAACCATCGACAGGAACTGTAGGTCCAGTGATGCCAGCACTGTTCACCAGAATATCAATTCCGCCGATCTGGTTGACAGTGTCAGCGACAGCAGCTTCGACGGAAGCATAATCCGAGATGTCGGTTTTGATTCCGCCCGTCATATCCCAGACGACTACCTTGCCACCTTCATCTGCGATGCGCTTGGCCACAGCCTGCCCGATGCCGGACATGCCCCCCGTGACGACGGCGCGACGATTTTCAAATCTCATGACTTCACCTTCCAGGTTTTCATGCAGCTCAGTGTGTGTCCAAAACTTTCAATGCCCGCATCAGAGCCCAGCCCTGTGGCCACCAGCCCTGCCGCAGCTTGCGCAAAACGCAGCGAGGTCTCAACGTCCATTTCGTGATGCAACGCTGCAATAAAGCCCGCATCAAATGCATCGCCGCAGCCCGTGGTGTCCACCACGTTGATATCATAGGCAGGAGAGGTCAGGCGTGTGCCTTCCTTGTGGGCATAAAAGGCACCATCGCCTCCCAAGGTGAAGACGCAGCACCCGGCACCATGATCAAGATAGAAAGCCGCACAGTCTTCGACTGTGGAGCGACCGCTCATCTCTTTAGCTTCTTCGATTGAGGGCATAAAATAATCAATGAACGGCAACAGTGGTTTGACGACGGCAGCAGTTTCAGCATTTGCCGCAATCAAATCAAAAGTGACAATGCATCCACGCTGCTTTGCCTCCTGCAACAATTCAAGACTGCGTGGACCATCAAGTTTCTTGAGCAACCCGGTGCCACCCAAATGCACAATGGGTGCAGCAAAAACCTGATCATACATCGTCGATGGCACATCGAAATGGTCAGAAGCACCGCGCACATGCAGGGCCGGACGTTCACCATTGGGCCTAATGTTGAGAATTGTTGCTGATGTCGGAACACCTTTGATGCGCTGCATGGCCGACGTGTCGATGCCGTGTTTCTGCATGGTCATCAAAACCCAGTCGGCCTTTTCGTCGTCACCAACAGCACCAACCGCCAGGCTTTTCAAACCAAGCTTGGCTGTGTCGATGACTGTGCCGCCAGCGGTTCCGGCCACGGTAAGTCGGATCTCTTCGATAAATTCAACGCCGCCGCCTTCAGGAATACGCGTGACGGGCCGCCCCAACACATCGAGAATATAGAGCCCTATAACTGATACGTCGTAGGACATGACATGTCAGGCTTTCTTGCGGCTTCTCATTGTGATCAAACCCGCCAACACGGCGGCAACAACCGCAACACTGAGCGTGAAGCTGTGTAGATACCAAGGCGTTGCCGCCAGTTGCGCTTTACCTGCGGCGGTCTCGGGGTTGGGCGGGTTCAAAAAGAAGGCACCGTAGAGCGAAGCGGATGCAATCGACAACAGCAGCACGATACAGAATATCATGGCGACGACCATGGCAATGGTCACCACAGATCGGACAGGAACACCTGGCTGGGCCAGCGGCAGAAGATTGTTGATCAGTCCTGCAAACACCACAACGATTGCGCCAATGGTGAACAGCGTCAGGCTGAAAGGTTGGAAAATCATGGCCAGTGCCACAATACCCAAGCCGATAATGGCATACTCCATGCGCAGGGCCTGCTTGTTGCTCATGCCGCGTGGTTCAAGATTGCTCATACCCGTACGGCCTTTCCGTCTTCCCCAAACACATGGGTTTGGGTGGCGTCCAGTTTGAGGTGCAGGGTTTCGCCGACCTTTACCCGCTTTTCGCGCGGCACCACGGCACGAATTTCTCCGCCACCTTTCAGTCGGGCGTGGATCAGGGTTTCGGCACCCATGGGTTCAATCAATTCGGCCTGGGCCGTGAGGGTATCCTTCGCAGTAATATCAACAGCAGTAAAGGCACGGGGGCGAATGCCGAGGGTAATCTTTGGCGACGTCAGTTTGGCGGCAGCTGGATTGACGGCAAGGTTGATGGCATTGCCACTGAGATTGATGCTGGCCATTTGACCCTTGAATCCATCCAGATTGGCCTCGACCAAATTCATTTGTGGTGTGCCGATGAAGCTGGCCACAAACACGTTGAAGGGCTTTGCAAACACTTCATGCGGCGTGCCCACCTGCTCGATCATGCCATCATTCATGATGGCGATGCGGTCTGCCATGGTCAGTGCTTCCAACTGGTCATGGGTGACGATGACGGTGGCTTTTGACAGGCCAGACAGCACTTCCTTGATCTGGCCGCGCA
>JANMEM010000456.1:0-4129 GCA_031376985.1 Hyphomicrobiales bacterium | reverse complement strand
CCCCGTCATAAACTCCGGAAACCATCCCTCAAACGCCGCGCTCAATTCCGGCAGACCCACCACAGTCCCACCAAAATTCACTTCATCCAATCCGGACACCGTGCCGACCCGCACAATATCCACACCCTTCACATGGGCCTGGGTGATGATCTTGACGACCTCAAGCGGCGCACAGGTCAACACATAGCGCGCCTGATCTTCACCAAACAATTCACGGAAATCACCCACCACCAACTCCGCCCCAAGCGACCCCGCCAGTGCCATATCAACAACGGCTCCCGCAAGGCCACCGTCTGAAATGTCATGCACCGCCGTCACCTGACCATCGGTAATCAGACCCCGCACAAAGTCGCCGTTTTTCTTCTCAAGCGCCAAATCCACAAACGGCGGTGGCCCCTCTTCGCGGCCTTCAACGTCGCGCAGATAAGCCGATTGACCAAGATGTGAACCCTTTGTCCCCACCAGCAAAATCGCATCGCCCTGCGCCTTGAACTTGACCGTCGCCATCTTGCGCCAATCGGACATCAAGCCCACGCCACCCACTGTCGGCGTTGGCAAAATCGCCTGACCATTGGTTTCATTGTAAAGCGACACATTGCCGGACACGATCGGGTAGTCCAGCGCACGACACGCTTCCCCCATGCCCTTCAGCGCAAACACGAACTGCCCCATGATCTCTGGTCGTTCAGGATTGCCGAAATTCAGATTGTCGGTGATCGCAATCGGCGTCGCACCCACCGCTGTCAAATTGCGCCAGCTCTCTGCGACTGCCTGCTTGCCGCCTTCATAAGCGTCAGCCTCCACATAACGCGGTGTGACATCCGACGAGACCGCAATCGCCTTCGTCCCCGAAATCCGCACCACACCAGCATCACCCCCCGGCACTTGCGCCGAGTTGGATTGGATCAGCGTATCATATTGCTCCCACACCCAACGCCTGGAACACATGTCAGGCGAACCCACCAGTTTCAAAATCGCCGCTTTCAAATCTGAAGGCGCAGCAACGTCACCAAGCGGAGCCGGCCTCTTCGGCTCCACCCAGGGCCGGTCATATTCCGGCGCCTCATCGCCCATTTGCTTGATCGGCAAATCCGCTTTCACCACACCCTGATGCTTGATCACAAAGCGCAGCGTGTCCGTGGTCTTGCCAATGATGGCGAAGTCCAGTCCCCACTTCTTGAAAATGGCATGCGACGCCACTTCCATCTCGGGCCGCAGGATCATCAGCATGCGTTCTTGCGATTCCGACAGCATCATTTCGTAAGCCGTCATACCCTCTTCGCGGCACGGCACATCATCAAGGTTCAACTCAATGCCGAGATCGCCCTTCGCTCCCATTTCGACAGCAGATGATGTCAACCCTGCCGCCCCCATGTCCTGAATAGCGATGACGGCTCCCGTCGCCATCAACTCCAGACAAGCCTCCAGCAGGCACTTCTCGGTGAAGGGATCACCCACTTGAACGGTCGGGCGCTTTTCATCCGCTTTGTCGTCAAATTCAGCCGAAGCCATGGTTGCGCCATGAATGCCATCGCGTCCGGTTTTGGCCCCGAGATAGACCACAGGCAGTCCAACACCCTTGGCCTTCGAATAGAAGATCTTGTCAGCATCGGCGAGGCCAACCGCCATGGCGTTGACCAGAATATTGCCGTTGTAACGCTTGTGGAAATTCACCTCGCCACCCAGCGTCGGCACGCCAAAGGAATTGCCGTAACCACCCACACCCGCCACAACGCCAGATACCAGATGCCGCGTCTTCGGGTGTGACGGTTCGCCAAACCGCAGGGCATTCAGCGCCGCAATCGGCCGCGCCCCCATGGTGAACACGTCACGCAAAATGCCGCCCACACCTGTGGCCGATCCCTGATAAGGCTCGATAAATGACGGATGATTGTGCGACTCCATCTTGAACACAATCGCCTGACCATCATCAATGTCGATGACGCCTGCATTTTCGCCCGGACCCTGGATCACGCGCTTGCCCGTCGTCGGCAATTGCTTCAGCCATTTCTTCGAGGATTTGTAAGAACAGTGCTCGTTCCACATGGCCGAGCAGATGCCCAGTTCCGTGAATGTAGGCTCCCGGCCCAACAGGCCAATGAAGCGTTCATATTCATCCGGCTTCAGCCCATGCTGGGCAACAAGTTCCGGGGTGATCTTGGGTTCTGCAGCGGCGGCGTTTTTCATGCCTGCCGTTTAGCGGCAGCGCTCCGGATTCTCAAATTCATAATTGCCTGTGGAAAGTCAAAGGCCTCATCACCCGCAGCCGCCAGTTTAGGCCCCACAACAGGCAACACCCATTTCTTCCAGGCATAGAACGTAGCCACTGTGATGATGCTGCCCGAGATCAAATCCATCAGATAATGCGCCCCGAAAATCGGCGTGGCGGCGATGATCGACACCGAGCAGATCACACCCAGTACGTTGATCCCACGATAGCCGCGTGTCGCCACCGTGAAACACAGCGCAAGGCACGTATGATAGGATGGGAACGTGGCAAGGCCGACGAGCTTCGACAAATCGATAAGTACCGGTCCGTCATTGCGCAGATAGCTCAGCACCTCAACATGGTCAGCATGAGCCGTCCACTTGATGCGAGACAGCAATTCCTGGTCTGCCAGCAACGTCCAGGGTTCAATCGCCGGGAAGAAGCCCGCCGCAAGCACCACGACAACGCCCGTCACAAAAATCATGAACAGGGTTTCGTAAAGCCGTACACGCTGGTTCAGCATCAGGGCGATCAGTGGCAAAATAAACATGCCCTTGCGCGTCACCTCTTGGTAAAAGAAATGCAGATAGGCGCGCAGCGTTTCATGCTCCGTCATGGATTTGCAATAGGCCAGCCAGTCAAAACCCAGCGCCCGGTCGGCGGCAATCAACCAGGCATCCGCATAGGGCCATTGCTGCGCCATGGTAATGAAATGCAAAACAGCCAGATTGCTGGTGAACGTCACCATCAAGATCAGGCACATCACCGTGCCCCACACCCGGTGCAGGAACCAGTCAAACAATTGCGGACGCGCCCACCGCGCCAAAACCAGCAAAAAAGCGAAACCATAAAACAATTCGAGTATGGTGAGATAAAGCGGATCAAGCGAAATCCGCTCGCTGAAGCCTGCAGCAGCAAAATTCGCCAATGCCATCGCAAAAGTCAGCAGCCAAAGGCTCACATGCGGAAACGCAAAGCGCAGAAATCCCGCCAGAAAGCCAGAACCTGCAACATCCTGTTTCATCGTCAAGGACTGCGACATCACTCACTCCACACCTGTTTTCGGTGGGCACTCTGCCGTGTCGAAGTTAAAAAAACGATTATGCGGAATATTGCATTGAAAGGACCTCATCCGCCCTTCGGGCACCTTCTCCAGCAAGAGGGCTGGAGAAGGGATTGCATATGGACCTCCCTGAATATTTGAATATTGAGGGAGCACTCAATGAAGTCCCTTCTCCACGCTCTCTTGCGTGGAGAAGGTGCCCGAAGGGCGGATGAGGTCCCCTTAAGCCGCCAGCAAGCTCTCAAACAACGGCTTGCAATCCGTCCGGCCATGCAGCGCCTCAACCATATTTTCCGGATGCGGCATCATGCCGATGACGTTGCCAGCCTCATTCACAATGCCCGCAATGTCATTCATCGCGCCATTGGGGTTGGTCCCCTCGGCATAGCGGAACACCACGCGGCCCTCGCCTTCGAGTCGCTTCAATGTCTCGGCATCACAAATATAATTGCCCTCACCATGGGCCACAGGGCAATTTACAACAGCCCCCTTCGCAATGCGATTGGTGAAGAATGTCGTGTTATTCTCCACCTTCAGCTTCACTTCCTTGCAGACAAAACGAAGCTGTGCATTGCGCATCAAGACACCCGGCAATAGCCCAGCCTCGGTGATGATCTGGAAGCCATTGCAAACCCCAATAACCTTCAATCCCTTCAACGCCTTGGCCCGAACATCTGACATGATGGGCGAACGCGCCGCAATCGCCCCACAGCGCAGATAATCACCATAGGAAAACCCACCGGGAACCACGACAAGATCAACATCGGGAAGCGAGGTATCCGTATGCCAGACAATATGTGGCTTGATGCCAGTCGCCGCATGCAGCGCCCGCGCCATGTCATGCTCACGGTTGATAC
>JANMEM010000422.1:0-3405 GCA_031376985.1 Hyphomicrobiales bacterium | reverse complement strand
AAGGTTTGCCGGATATTGGCCAGAAAACCAAGCCCGTCAGTTGAGGTGGCATGGAGTTTGTCGCCCTGGCGCCAGATTGTGTTCAAGGCACCGATGCGCCGGACACGATCATCCGCTTCGTCAATCCATGTCAGGGCTGTTTCCTTGTGTGGCAATGTCACATTAGTGCCGATGTGGTTGCCCGTACGGAGCGAGTTCAAGAAAGCCTGGAGGTTGTCTGGTGCAACAGCTTCTTTGGTATAGATGCCCTCGATACCATGTTTGGAAAGCCAATAATTATGGATCAGGGGTGAACGTGAATGATGGATGGGCCAGCCAATGACGGATGCTTTGATCATTCCGGCAGTTCACCAATTTTGCGCAGGAATGCAAGCAGGGGCAAAAGTGGCAATCCCAGAATGCTGAAGTAATCGCCGTCAATGTCGTCAAATAGTTGTATGCCGCGTGATTCGAGTTGATAACCGCCGAGGCTGAAATGAATTTCGGGACCTGCCAAGTCGAGATAGGCTGAAAGGAAACTGTCGGAAAAATCGCGCATGGTCAGATGTGCGCTTGATACAGTTTGAAAAAGAATATTTTCGCCTCTTTTTATGGCAATTGCCGAGTGAAGGGTGTGGGTTTGCCCCCTCAACATTTCGAGTTGCTTTCTGGCGTCCTCAAGATCGTGGGGTTTGTTGAGTGTTTGGCCATGCAGGTCGAGAGTCTGGTCAGAACCAATGATAATAGCCGTCGGATGTGCAGCGCTCACAGATTGTGCTTTTGCGAGCGCGAGAGTTTGCGCCAGTGATTTTGGATTTATTGGCCCCAGTGTGATTTTCAACGCATCCTCATCGCATGAGGGAGCAAAGGCGGTAAAGATGATGCCGGCCTGTTTGAGCAGGGTTTGCCTTATGTTACTTGTTGACGCGAGAATAATCATGGCCATCTTCTAGCATTATTGCAGGCCCGGAGTCGGTGGTTATGGCGTTATCGACGGGTTTTGGATGATGGTGTTGATGACTGTGGACAACTTCAGCCTCATTGCAGTGGTTTGGTTGAGGGCTGGGGAGAACCACAAGTTTTATCAACATTTTGAGGTGTGGTGCTAGATCGGATGAGAAGCTGCCCGTTTTGCCACAGGTCTTAACAAAAGCTTAACGGGATGGGTGTTCCTGGGACGTAGCAATCGCAGAGAATGTTGTGTTAGACCGAAGGCAGCTTGTGCTTATGCCCGTTATCCTCGATTCCCACAGGCCAACAGACTCTACAATTTAATATATCTTTAATTATTGTTTTAGGATTGCGATGGCGAACTGCCCCTTGATCGATGTATTGGAACAGCGTGAACCGAGTCGGAGGCCAATCTGGTTGATGCGTCAGGCTGGACGTTATCTGCCGGAATACAAGGCCGTGAGGGCAGAGGCGGGCTCGTTTCTGAAGTTGTGTTATAACCCGGCTTTGGCGGCTGAGGTGACGTTACAACCTTTACGGCGGTTTGACTTGGATGCCGCGATCCTGTTTTCGGATATTTTGGTGGTGCCACATGCCATGGGTCTCGATCTGGATTTTCTTGAAGGGGAAGGGCCGAAACTGGAAACCGTTTTTGATATGCAATCAGTGCGCAGCTTGTCCGATGGTGTGGGCTCGGACCAGTTTGCCAAAGTTTGGGATACGGTTGCTAATGTACGGTCAGGCTTGGATGCGAAGATCGGGTTTATCGGTTTTTGCGGAGCCCCTTGGACGGTGGCGAGTTATATGATTGAGGGAGCGGGTTCGAAGCGTGCCCATGCGGTTTCGGTGGCCGTAGAGAATCCGGAATGGTTTTCGCTGTTGATGACGCGGTTGGTTGAGACTTCGATTTATTACTTGCTGGGCCAGATCAGGGCGGGGGTTCAGGCAGTTCAGATTTTTGACAGTTGGGCGGGTGATATTCCGTCGATTGCGCGGGAGCGGGTTGTGACAGGTCCGATTGCTGCGATTGTCGATGGGGTTCGCGCGGTCTATCCAGGTTTTCCTGTGATTGTGTTTGCGCGTGGTGTGGGTGGCGGGCATGGTGATATTGCAGCTGCGACCGGGGCTTCTTGCGTCGGAGTGGAGCAAGGCGTGGCGCTTCGGGATGTTTTGCCGACCTTGCCTCCAGAATGTGCCTTGCAGGGTAACCTCGCGCCGGAAACCTTGTTGCAAGACGATGCGATAATTCGAGATGAGGTTTTGAAGGTGTTGGCCGGCGTGCCAATGCGGCGGCATGTCTTTAATCTGGGGCATGGAATTGTGCCGCAGGTGAAGCCTGAGGCTGTGACGGTTTTGGTTGATACGGTGCGTGCCCACGATGCGGGTATGACTGATGTATGAGTGGCTGAAAGTCGTTCACATTCTTGCTGTGATCTCCTGGATGGCAGGGTTGTTATATCTGCCGAGATTGATGGTTTATCATACGGCCGCAGTTGTGGGTTCGGAGCAGGATCATACTTTCGCGGTCATGGAGCGGCGGCTTTTGAAGGCGATCATGCGGCCAGCTGCTTTGGTGGCGTTGCTGACAGGCCTTGGTTTGATCCATGTGGCTGGATATCATCTAACGGATATCTGGTTGGCGGTGAAGTTGTTGGCTGTGGTTGGGATGTTTGCGGCCCATGGAATTTTGGAAAAACATGTTGCGGCTTTTGGCCGGGGGTTACGGTTGAAGTCCGGGCGCTATTTCAGAATTCTGAATGAAGTGCCGACTGTGTTGATGATTGTCATCGTGATCATGGTGGTCGTGAAGCCGTTTTCTTGAGGCTTTGCATTGGCGGTTGGTTCTGCTATGGGAAGCCATCCCGTTCGGGATATTCCCTCCTTTTGCTGTTTGTTGCCTTGGCTCTTGGCCCGCGATGACAGCGTTTCAATGAAGTATTCAACATGAACGAAGTTGTCGATCTCAAAGAGGTCAAGCTCTCTGAACTGAAGCGTAGGACGCCTGCCGATTTGGTGGTGATGGCTGAAGGCCTGGACGTTGAAAATGCCAGTGCCCTACGGAAGCAGGAGTTGATGTTTGCCATCCTCAAAAATCTCGCCGCCAAGGGCGTGGAGATTATCGGTGAAGGCGTGATTGAAGTTCTGCAGGACGGCTTTGGTTTCATGCGATCTGCGGAGGCGAATTATCTGGCCGGCCCTGACGATATTTATGTGAGCCCCAGTCAGATCCGCAAATTTGCCCTGCGCACGGGTGATACTGTGGAGGGCCAGATTCGCAGCCCGAAAGATGGTGAGCGTTACTTTGCGCTGGTCAAGGTCAACAACATCAATTTTGAAAATCCGGAGAAGGTGAAGCACAAGGTTCATTTTGATAACCTGACGCCGCTTTATCCTGACCAACGTCTTGAACTGGAAATTGCCGATCCGACGCGGAAGGATTTCACGCCGCGGGTGATTGATATCGTGGCGCCAATC
>JANMEM010000403.1:0-12898 GCA_031376985.1 Hyphomicrobiales bacterium | reverse complement strand
GGCAATGTGATCAAGCAGGTCCGTGGCGTCAGTAAAGCTGGTGTTTGAAACTGGCTCGTAAGGATTGCACACGAACATTGGTGTCACGTCACACACTGCGGCCTGAAAACCGGCCACTGCTTCTGCACTGGTCCGGGCCGTGTTGTCGCCTGCGCCCAGGAAGGTAGCGGGAAAGACTGTGTTGAAATTCACAGGTGTGACGATGACCTGAACATAACGGGCCAACTTTGCATTTGCAGCGACGGCCTGATCAAGGCAATTTGCAGAGTTGATCGGTGTCACATCACTGGCCGGCAAGGCCGAGAGATAGCAGGTCGACACGGCTGCACGGTTGATGGTGACTGCAGAGGTGGCAAACAGGCTCTGGTTGGTGGTGATCAGGTTGGTGATGGAACGTTCCGAGCGGGTAATGGAGTCGGCGCCGAAGTCCAGCTCCGCTGCACCTGCAAGTGCCAATGAATCCGCGCCATGTTGCAGTGAGGATTGCAATGAGGTCAGCCGACCCACATCCACCGCAAGCAGCCCCATGCCGATGATCACGGGCAGTGATATGGTCACATAGAACAAAGATATCCCGGACTCATCACTGTTGAATCGGCGGAACTTGCTGCACAGTTTTACAATAAAGCCCAACATGTTGACATCTCCAGTTCACGGAGCAGCGGGAGCAGGTGCACCAGCATTTATGGTAATCGACGGTGCTGGAGCGGGTGCCGCTGGGGCGTGCCTTGCCTTGAAATTTTTGATTACGAGTTCGCCATTCACACCGTCAGCGTGAAAATGCGTGTCATTCACATAGGCAGGCCAGATTTCATCTGCCTCAATGGTGATGTTGGCTTGCGGCGCATTGCCTGCATTGAGCGCAATGAAATCACTGCGGCTCAATTCATTATAGTAGGGTTCGTTGTAATAATGCTTCTTGCCATTCTTGTGATCGGCCAGTGCCGGAGCAGCGGCAAAACAGAAACCGGCAATGATCAGAAATGCTTTATTTGCTGGGGTTGCCATAATTCACCTTTGGAAAATCAATGATGTGGCCATAGTGACCGTCATATTTCTGGTCGAGTTGTTTCCGCGATACTTCCGTCTTGCCAAACAGGAACAGCTCTGGCTCGTTTGACGACAACACATCATCAAGCGGTGTCTTCAACTGTTCGCGAATGCCAACAGGGTGTACAAGGCGCGGAGTCACGATGATGACAAGATCCGTTTCGCGTTTCTGAAAACCCGATGAGCGGAACAACGTGCCGAGAACCGGTACATTGCCAAGCCACGGAACCTGATCTACGGTTTTGGCGTTTACACTTTGCAACAAGCCTGCAATGGCAAAGCTTTGGCCATCACGCAATTCAACCATGGTGCTGGCCCTGCGAACCGACAATGCCGGAATTGCAATGCCTCCATTGCCAAGCCGTACACTGTTTGCCTGATCAATTTCACTGACTTCCGGCTTGATTTTCAAATTGATCAAACCATCATCCAGAACCACCGGAGTGAAATCCAGCTTCACGCCGAATTCCTTGAACTGGATTTCAACCTTGCCGTCAGCCTGCGCCACGGGAATCGGAAATTCACCGCCCGCGTGGAAGCTGGCACTTTCGCCAGACATGGCGGTGAGATTGGGCTCAGCCAAGCGCCGCGCAAGCTTTTTCTGTTCCAGCGCTGAAATCAGAAGGTCAGGGCTGGCACCCTTGCCAAGAATATTTGCGACAATTGTCCCAAACGGTATTGCTCCTGAGAGTGCGCCCAATCCAACTGCAACAGGGCCTGGAGTAGAACCACCGCCGGTTAAAACACTCGATCCGGTAGCGGCGGATCCGTTCAGATTCCAGTTGATGCCAAGCTCCTTGCCAGCCGTCCTGTTCACTTCAACGAAACGTACTTCCAGGTTCACCTGTTGGTTCGCCGCAATCGACATCGAATTTGAAATCTTGCCGTCTTCCGGCGCAAATTCGCGGGCGAGTGACATCGCGCGTTCAGCAGCCGGAGCACTCGGCACCACACCTTCCAGCAAAATTCGCCCGTTGATGGAGCGCACCTTGATGTGGTTGCCTGGCATGGCTTCATTCAAGGCGTAGCGCAGGCCTTTGAGATCATGAGTGACTTCAAGATCTATCACGCCCACCAGCTTCCGGCTTTCGTCAAACAATGCAATATTGGTCAGGCCCATTTTGCGACCCAAAATATAAAGTGTCTTGTCCGTCAGCGGGTTGACGTCGGCGGTTTCAGGGTCACCCACCACAATTTCGGCAAAGGGCAACGACACTTTGAACGTCTCCGACATGCCGACAGTTACCTGCATGCGCCCCACCCGGCTTGACGAGGACAGCTTTACAATCCTGGCACCTGCCTGTGCAGTGTCACTCGGGATTGCGCTTGTCATTGTGACAAACGCCAGCATCATCACCGCCGAAAACAGCCGCTTCACGATTTGAGACATCTTGCTTTTTTCCATTGTCTCACAGCCCGTCCTGCGGAACTTCAACAGCCTCGCGCTTGATGCCGCGTGTCACACCGATTGTTACTGTCGTTTTCACCGGTTCCAATTGTTCACTGGCAGGTTCCACCACCACCACAGAACGTGATTTGTTGGAAAGCCCGCGCAAACTTGCTTCGAATTCAGCAAGTCGCTTGCTCAATTCTTCATTGGTCTTGCCATCAGCAGCTGCAATGGCAGCTTCCAGATCGGCGTATTTTTGGCGCAACGATTTTGCATCTTCGCCGGCATTGGCAATGTCACCCTGAAGGCGCTTTTCGATTTCAAGCAGCTTGGCCGACAGCACTGCCTTGCTGGTATCGCTGGCCACAATCTTGTCTTCCACAGAGGCAATCTTGGCGGTCAGCGTGGCTTCCAGTTGTTTTTGTGCCAAATCCCGTGCGTCCAGTTTCGCCATATAGACGGAGGGAGACGACACCAGTTCTTCCTCTACAACACGCTGCGGCGGAGCCTGGTCGAGTGAGCCAGATGCGCGCAATGACAAGGATATGGAGCCGGTACTTTGCGCCAGGGCCAGTTTCTGCGCATCCAGCGTAGACACTTCAACGGTCACAACTGCTGCCAATACCGGCTTGTCGTTCTTCTCATCAGCCGATTGATCCACCGCAAGTACGCGGGCATTCTGGATCAGCACGTCAGTGGAAGGGCTTTCTGAATCCTGTTTGACCTGCGTACGGATATAGATCAGGTCCACACGGTCTCCGGGCAGCACAAAGCCAGCCACGCCCACCACATCGTTGACGCGAACAGCAACAGCCCGCATGCCAGCGGTGACCGTTGCCGCAAGCGAAGCCCTGCCACCTGCACCTGAAATTTTCCATTTGAGAATAGGTTCATTGGCGCTGATCGAGGTCAGGGCCACGCGGCGTCCCTCTGCCGTCAATTCAGAAATTTTCGCAAAGGCCCCGTCAGGCACCGAAGCTTTTGGCCATGATATTTCCCGCAGGGTTTCAGTTTGCAATGGCTCACCAAAGCTGAAATCCTTGGCGGCAACCACAATGGTAGACAGCTCTTCAATGACAGCAGGAGCCGTCGCGACCTTGGGCTGGTTCTGATCCGTCAGCCAGATATTGGCTATGACAACGGCAGCACCACCAAAGATAATGGCCAGAACCAACATCATGAAACTGTTAAGGCGCATCTTTTCTGTCCGGTCACTTCTGTTCAAGTCGATGAAAAAACAATAAATTCCTGCCGAACTTTACGCCGGCAGGAATTGACAGGGCCTGGTCTGAATTATGGCCCTACGTCGGCGCGCAGGGTCGTCCACTTGCCGTTTGCCCAAGTGCCCATGGATGCCACAGCAGCTACGCCGACAGCCAGGATGACACCGAGCAACACGGTGTATTCGATGAAGGCAGCACCGCTGTCGTCATTGTGAAGTTTGCCGACAAGATTCATTAGTCTGTTCATTGGAATACCTCCATTGAGAGTTACACATTACTGATATCAAATGTATTCTGTCGGCAGCATACCGATAGACATAATCGTCGATTATGGGCCTACGGCGGTGCGCAGTCCGGTCCATTTGCCATTTGCCCATGTTCCCATGGCTGCAACAGATGCCACGCCCACTGCCAGGATGACACCGAGCAACACTGTGTATTCGATGAAGGCAGCGCCGCTTTCGTCATTGTGAAGGCCGCGTGCAAGATTCAAAAGTTTGTTCATTGGATATCTCCATTGTTGTTACACGTTACTGTTTTGAGAATGGATATTGCCGTCCACGCTCCCGTCCAGAAGTCATGCGACACTTGGCGCGGCCAAATGTGTCATTTTATCGGACAACTTAACGTATCATTTACTTTTGTCTGAGTCGAATCACGGAAACTTGGTGCCCTATGGCCAGTGAGGATATTCGTCAATTGGCAATATTTTTATATTATCTTTTAGTTACATAAACTTAAGAGGCGTCGTCGCGATTTCCAGACGGTAAATGTGGAAAAATTGAATACAATTCAATTAACTAAAAGTGCAAATTTTCACATATTTTTAACTCACTGTTGCAGAAATCTGCGGGCTTTGGGCTTTAAACGGGCCTTTTATGACCCGACTTCTGCCTGATTTTAGCCGAATTCATCAAAAATTAAGGCGTTGATGTCAGCCTTCGCTCATGCGATTCGTAAATCACACCGCGACCCGGGTTTTCGCCTGGCAAAATTTTCTGGCTGCAGCTGTGTTCATTGCTCTGGTATCCGGAGACTGCGTTGCATATCTCCTCAACATCTTTCCGGCATCTGATACGCTGTGGCGCGTGGTCATTCCGTTGCAAAAACTTTCTCGACCATTCAGCGACGTATTGGGAGAGATGACTGCAAATAATCCGGCAGTTCCATTTCTGCTGCTCGTCTCCTGTCTGTTGTTACCGCTGTGGGCCTACAGGCGCAGGAATTTGATTACCACAGCCGCGCTTGGCCACACAGCACTGGCCGGATGTGTAATGATGTTGTTTTCCTGCCTTGGCAGCGCCAATCAAACGCGCAGTGTCGCCAACTTGTCATTTGTTTTTGACCCGGATATATTGTCAACCAGCACTGTCACGTTAGTCTTGGCTGCATTTGCCATGCTGGTTCTATGTGGACTTAACCATGTGATATATTTCCGTCAGTTCATGTTGCGTGACAGGTAACGCAGTACACGATTCCCTGAGTCAGCGGGTGGCAGGAATGACCAATATCCCATTGGGGAAAGCTACACAGACAAATACTCCGGCAAGCGTAGCTGGACGCCGAGCATTATATACGCCAGTTGTCGATTTCCTGTTGCTGGGTGGCGCAACAATTTTCATATTGCCAGTTGCAGCGCTAATTCCGGAATCATATGGCCCTCGCATACTGGTGTTCTTGTTCTGGCTCAGCTTTTTGATAAACCAGCCTCACTTTATGCATTCCTATCAAATTTTTTACCGCGACTTTTACAACAAGCTTTCGGGCACCGGATATGCCCGGCAGTTAAGGATGCGATATGCCTTCGCTGGCATTGTCGTCCCGATGATCATTCTTGTGGTGTTTGCTGTTGCTTATATCTCGGGCAGTTCATCGCTCCTCGCCTTTTGCGCTTATTCCGTCGCCTTCTTCGTTGGCTGGCATTATGTCAAGCAGGGTTATGGCATTCTCATTGTCGACACGGTTCTCAACCGGTCATTTTTCAATGAGCCTGAAAAGAAGATTCTGCGCGTCAATGCCTATGCATGCTGGATATATTTCTTTCTCCTGATGAACAATCTAATGCGTGAACGAGATTACAACGGATTCAGATTCAACCTTTTCAACGTGCCGTTGCCCGTTGTCTACGTTGCAACAGCCGTGATGATGATCACCACTTTGCTGGCCGCCAAATCCTTCTATGACGCGACGCGACGCAACCGTGGGCGTCCCTTCCCAATCAATGGCACCACCGCCTATGTCGTTTCAATCTATGTGTGGTTATCGATCTATTTCACATCAACAGCCGCAGCATTTACAGTCATTCCTGCTTTACATTCATTACAATATTTGGCTGTGGTCTGGCGCTACGAGAAGAACCGCAACGAATCTTTGGCTTTGGCAAGCGGTGCGTCTGCGCCAGCTGATCTGGCGGTGAAAAAGTTTTTACGCTTCACCACAGCTGGCATCGTACTCGGCGTCATTGTTTTTGTAGCAGTTCCATTTTCATTGGATGCGCAAATTCTTTACGACAAGGGGGTTTACGGAGCGCGATATTTCACTTTCATGTTCTATGTGTTTATCAATATCCATCATTATTTTCTTGATAATGTAATGTGGCGGAAGGACAATCCCGATGTCAGCAAACACCTTTTTTCGGTGCACTGAATGCAAGTCATGATCACAACCATCCTGTTGATGTTTTTCTGCTTTGCAATTGTCTACGGCGCTTTGTGTGACGTTACCACCTACAGAATTCCGAACGCCGTGTCTTATGGCCTGGTTGGACTATTCATTCCGTATGCACTTGCAAACTTTGACAACTTACCGATCTTATTGCATGTCGGGACTGGCGTTCTGGTATTTGTAATGTGCTTGGTGTTCTGGCAACTTCGATGGCTTGGCGGGGGTGACGTCAAATTTGTAGGAGCTATAGCCTTATGGATGGGGCCTGACAAAATTCTGATTTTTGTCATCCTACTCGCGGTAGCGTCTGGCATATTTATCGCAATCCTGAAATTTTTATATCAGTGGAACGCCTGGTTCCAAAGCAGCCAGTTGCCAAGTTTCATCAAGCAAATGCTTACCAAAACAGGTGAACGCGCTATTCCATATGGTCTGCCAGCAGCAATATCTGCAATCATTTCAAGATTTTTTATCGGCAACTAGCTGTTCAGGCCCGGCATTTGATGGTACGATTTTGACCATCGAATGGAAGCAGGCACTATGGGCCAAGTTCTTCACGGCAGCGCCACGACAACTGAGGCAGTCCGTCGCGAGCGATACAAAATAATCAGGAGAGCGTGCGGGCGTTGGCTAAACGCTACAGCATCAATCAGAAGACAGTGTCGTAGTGGAAGCACCGTGAGACGGTAGCCGATCGCAAGACCGGGTCGAAAGAGGCACGCTCGACAGTCCTCACGCCAGAGGAGGAAGTTGTGGCGGTTGCATTCCGGCGCAATACGCTTTTGCCTCTGGATGACTGCCTCTATGACCTGAAATCGACAATTCCACACCTGACGCGATCTTCTTTTCGAAAATTGTTCAATATCGTCGGCGCTCGTCTATTCAGCAGCCTGGGCGAACCCCAAGTTTTGGTTTATCATCCTTTGCACTTCCGTCCGGCACGAGCCGCAGCCAGTTCCGGCGCCCGTTGCGTCGCAGACGGTCTGCAATGCGGCACCTGTGTTTTTGCTGATGAAGCGGGAAATATCGTTGCGCCCCACATTCATGCAGGCACAGAGTATAGGCCCCTTGTCTTCTCCCGCAAGCGCCGGGCGGCCCGCCAGAATTTCCAGCGGGTTGACCGGTTTTCCCAATTGCTGTTGCAGCCAATCGCGCGAGGCGGCAACGGGCTTGTCACTTGCAAAAAATGCAAACGTCAGTCGCCCATCGTCAAGTCCGATGCAGCGATACTGTGAGGGATTTGATCCGTATACGGAGCTTGACGTTTCGGTGTCCTGAAAATTCTCCGCAATGAACCGGAGCCAATTTTGTGGCAGGGTTTTGTCAGCGCATTCAAACGCGAAACCTTCCCGCAGCGGACGCATGGAAAAGTAGTTCAGGTCACTCGCAAACGGATGGATGCAAATGCCAAAGCCATGCCATGCCGCTTCAAATGCAACCAGTGAAACCTTTGCCGATTTCAGTGCAGGTTGACCGCTGACAGGATCCCGAACCTGTGTCGATGCAGCGTTGGCCACAGCATTATTTGCAAAACTGCCGTTCCAATGCATGGGTTGAAAAATCTGGCCGGGCAGAACGGCGTCAGACACCATGGCCCGGGCTATGCTGGAGCCGCCGGCGCCCAGCACTTCCACCAGATCTGCTACCTTGATTCCGAGCCTCCCGGCATCCTCTGGAGAAATCTCGACATGCGGTTCGGCACGATGCCCAAAAAGTCTCGGCACCAGCCCGGTGCGGGTCATGGTGTGCCATTGATCACGGATGCGGCCTGTATTGAGGGTCAGTCCATCCTGCGAAAGCGCACTATAATTCGTGGGCACAAAGCGCGCTTTGCTATTCGACGTTTGAAAATTGCCATCGGAGAAAGGTTGTCTGCCACCCCATTGCCGCGGCAACATGGTGTCATAGTCAAGTTCCAGCCAATCGGTCAGATCAAGTTTTCTGCTTCCATCATTGCCCGTGGCGGTGAGGCGCACGTGTTCTGCAAATATTTCGCCTGGGGATTGATAGTCGAAACCGTCAAAATCCATGGACTCTGCAACATCGGCCATGATCTTCCAATCGGCACGCGCTTCTCCGACAGGCTTTGCGAACGGGCGTTGGCGCGAAATGCGGCGTTCCGAATTGGTGACTGTGCCATCTTTCTCGCTCCAGCCCTGGGCCGGCAGAAGCACATGTGCAAGTCGCGCAGTATCCGTATTGGCAGTTACATCCGACACCACAACAAAGGGGCAGGCCTTCAACGCCTCAACCACGAAATTTGAATCGGGCATGGACACAACGGGGTTCGTTGCCATGATCCACAGGGCCTTGATGCGTCCATCGCGCACGGCCTCAAACAGTTCGACAGCTTTCATGCCGGACCTGTTGGCAATGCGCGGCGAATTCCAGAATGTCTGGACTGTCTCGCGATGACCAGCGTTCTCAAGTTCCATATGCGCTGCCAGCATATTGGCTAGCCCGCCTACCTCGCGTCCGCCCATGGCATTGGGCTGACCTGTTATGGAAAATGGTCCCATGCCTGCCTTGCCAATACGGCCTGTGAGAAGATGGCAGTTGATAATGGCATTGACCTTGTCAGTACCTGAGGCCGACTGATTGACCCCCATGGAAAATGCGGTGAGGGTTTTAGGCGTTCGGACAACAAGCTGGTAGAATGCTTCCACTGCATGTGCAGAAATTCCGCAAGCCAAGGCAACCTTTTCGATATTCCATTCATCTGCAATGGCCAGTGCCGCGTCCAGTCCGTCGGTGTGGGCATCGACGAATGCGCGATCCGTCTCACCATGCTCCGACAGATATTTCAGCAACCCGTTGAACAGTGCCACATCTGATTGGGGGGCAATGGCAAGGTGTAGGTCGGCGGCTTCCGCTGTCACAGTGCGCCGCGGATCTATCACCACAATTCTGGTTCCACGTTTTTCACGGGCAGCTTGCAGGCGTTGGAACAGAACCGGATGGCACCACGCGAAGTTTGATCCTGTGAGCACCACAAGGTCTGCGTCTTCCAGATCAGAATAATTACAGGGCACCACGTCGGCCCCGAAAGCCCGTTTGTGGCCAGCCACCGCCGACGCCATGCAGAGACGTGAATTGGTGTCGATATTGGCTGAGCCGATGAAGCCCTTCATCAGCTTGTTGGCGACGTAATAATCTTCCGTCAGAAATTGGCCCGACACATAAAACGCCACTGAATCCGGGCCATGTTCAGCAATTGCCGCATTGAACTTTTGCGCAACGAGTATTGTCGCTTCATCCCAGGTGACCCGACTGCCATGGACTTCAGGGTGCAACAGTCTCTGCTCTACGCCTAAAGTCTCGCCAAGCGCCAAGCCCTTGGAACACAGCTTCCCGAAATTTGCCGGGTGTTCCGGATCGCCCGCAATGGCAACGCTGCCATCGTCTTTTCGTGTTGCCAGAACTCCGCAACCAACGCCGCAATAGGGGCAGGTGGTGCGGGTCGTAATCTCGGCCACTATGCAACCTGCTGCAAAAGTGCGGCAGCCTCAATCAGAACCAGCCCGTTCTCCACCTTGCATTTTACCTTGCGGGCACAGCCTTGATCAGGGCCTTTGACCAAGCCTGATTCAAGCCCGATCACCCAATTGTGCAAGGGGCAGGTGACGGAGTTTCCATGCACAATGCCCTGCGAGAGCGGACCACCTTTGTGCGGGCATTTATCCCACAGCGCAAAAATGCGATCGTCGGCAGTCTTGAAAATCGCGATGTCGCCTTGAGGTGTTGATACCAGACGCGAGCCACGCTTTGGCACATCACTGAAAGAGCCAACTTCAATCCAACTCGTCATTATTCAGCCGCCATCAATTGGGGAAATGAACGCATGGCTGCAAACTCATGCGCATCCTTGCCGTTCACACGCTCTTCCCAAGGGTCAACCTGCAGGAAGGTTTGCGCACATTTGAAACGTTCAAAATAGGCACGGCGCTTTTCTGTATCGACCATTATTTTTTCTTTGATTGAATCGAGTCCAACACGCTTGGCCCATTTGTAGATCCGTTCGAGATAGTGGCCTTGCTCACGGTAAAGCTGGGTCAAGGCTGCGATCACCTCGACTGCTTCATCTTCGCTGTCCACATGGCCCAGAACTTCTGTACCCTTGATGTCGAGTCCGGCAGCACCTGCAAAGTGAATGTCGAAACCAGAATCCACACAAATGACGCCAATGTCCTTGCAGGTTGCCTCGGCGCAATTGCGCGGACAGCCGGACACCGCGAGTTTGACTTTCGCGGGCGTCCATGAACCCCACATGAATTTCTCAAGACGAATGCCAAGCCCGGTTGAATCCTGCGTGCCAAACCTGCACCAGTCGCTGCCGACACAGGTTTTAACAGTCCGCAGACCCTTGGCATAGGCTGCACCTGAAACCATGCCTGCGGCATTAAGGTCAGACCATACGGCGGGAAGGTCTTCTTTTTTGACGCCAAGTAAATCGATGCGCTGGCCGCCCGTCACCTTCACTGCCGGAATGGCAAACTTGTCCGCCACGTCTGCAATAGCGCGCAGCTCCTTCGCTGAAGTCATGCCGCCCCACATGCGCGGCACCACGGAATAGGTGCCGTCTTTTTGAATATTTGCGTGCACCCGCTCATTGATGAAACGAGATTGGTTGTCATCAACATATCCGCCCGGCCATTCGGCAATCATGTAATAGTTCAGCGCAGGCCTGCACTTGGCGCAACCGCACGAAGTTTTCCACTCCAGTTCCTGCATCAATTGCGGAATGGATTTCAGAGGCTTCGCGACAATCAGGCGGCGCACATCTGCGTGGCCCAAATCTGTGCAACCGCACATGGGCTGCACTGCGTTAGGTTTGTAACCATCACCCAAAGACAGCACGAGCAGTTTTTCTACCAGGCCTGTGCAGGAACCGCACGAGGCCGACGCCTTGGTATGGGCCCGCACGTCGTCAATGGACCTCAAACCTTTCGCCGCGATGGCATCTGTAATCTTGCCCTTGCATACGCCGTTGCACCCGCAGATTTCTGCGTCAGGGGTTAAGGCTGCAACGGCCGCCATAGGGTCCAGCGGAACACCTCCGGCATAGCTCTGACCAAAGATCAGCATCTCACGATCTTCTGAAATGTCTTCGGCTTTTTTCAGTTTGTCGAAGAACCACGGCCCATCCCCTGTGTCACCATACATGACCACCCCGATGATGCGGTTTTCCTTGATGACAAGACGCTTGTAAATTCCGCGCGATGCGTCACGCAAAACAATCTCTTCCCGATCGGCAGCTTCGGAAAAATCGCCGGCCGAATAGAGATTGATGCCTGTAACCTTTAGTTTCGTTGCGGTGACCGAGCCTTTGTAGGCTGCAGGTTCAGCGACAAGAGTTTTCGCAAGGATGCCCGCCATTTCATAGAGGGGCGCGACCAGTCCATAGACCATGCCATTGTGTTCGGCGCATTCACCCAATGCAAACACATCAGGGTCAGACGTGTGCATCTGGTCATCAACCACAATGCCACGCTTGATTTCGAGTCCGCAGTCTTTTCCCAGAGCCGTGTTGGGTCTGATGCCCACTGCCATCACCACCACATCAGCAGGGATCAGTGTGCCATCAGCAAGCTCAACCGCTTCAACTTTTTTCTCACCGATAATGGCTTTGGTGTTGGCCCCGTTCAGAACTGTAATGCCCCGCTCTTCCACCGCTTTCTTCAACAAGTGCCCTGCTGCGGGGTCAAGCTGTCGCTCCATCAGCGTTGGCATGATGTGTATGACGGTGACTTTCATGCCTTGCTCGGCAAGGCCAGCAGCAGCTTCCAGGCCCAGCAAGCCGCCACCGATGACCACGGCATTGCCTTTGGATTTTGCAGCAATCATCATCGCAGTGACGTCGTCGAGATCACGATACGAAAGGACGCCCGCCAGATTATTGCCGGGCACCGGAATGATGAAAGGCACGGAGCCCGTCGCAATCACCAGCTTGTCATAGCTTTCGACAATGCCGGTTTCCGAAGTGACGGTTTTGGCCGCACGGTCAATGGTCTTTATCTTGCAGCCTTTGTACAAGGTAATGCCATGCTTGATGTACCAGCCATCGCCATGGATGACGATTTGTTCAAAGGTTTTTTCCCCCGAAAGCACCGGAGACAGCATGATGCGGTCGTAATTGACACGCGGCTCAGCGTTGAAGATCACAACGTCATATTGATCCGGTGCTAGCTCGAGCAGGTGCTCCAACATGCGCCCCGGCGCCATGCCATTGCCAATGATAACCAGTTTTTGTTTCATCATGCGGCTTCCACAAACTTGTTGCGTTCATAAAGGAATTTCAAAACCGCCTCGCGCGCGTGAATGTAAACGGGGTTGGTCACGAGGTCTAACCTGCGCCGTGGGCGAGGCAGTTTGACATCAAGAACTTCGCCGATGGAGGCGGCTGGGCCATTGGTCAGCATCACAATACGGTCAGAAAGCAGCACAGCTTCATCCACATCATGCGTGATCATGATCACAGTGTTTTTCTGCTCCTGCTGGATTTGCATCACTTGATCTTGCAAATGGGCACGGGTGAGAGCGTCAAGTGCGCCGAAGGGCTCATCGAGCAGCA
>JANMEM010000397.1:0-1864 GCA_031376985.1 Hyphomicrobiales bacterium | reverse complement strand
CGAGTCCCATGAAACCTCTGCGACCTGGGCCAATGCCTGTGGTGCTTTTGCCGTGTCACGCTTGCTCTGTTCCCCCGAGTATCTGACCTGGGACGAGTTGCAATATTTCCTCAACCACGGCAGCCCGCACCACGCCTTGCGCAAGGACGAAAACCTCAACCACATCCATTGGGCAACCACCCGCCGCCAGCAAATCCCCAGCCTTCTCGCCTTCGCCATCGACCATCGCAAACAACTGGAAGACATGGCAGATAAACTCGGCGCATCGCGGGACCGCATTGCTCCCTTCAAGCGCCTCGCCATGCAGGCCATCGGCAAAGTCTCCGGTGGCAAGCCAGGCTTCGGCACATTGCTTGACGACACCTATGGCCGCGAAGCCATGTTCGACGCCGCAAAGCTTGGCCTCTGGGTAGGCCGCCCGCTGGAAAAGCCGGGCTCACGCCCACTGGAATTTGAGCACACACAGGATGTGGGCTCGCGGCTGATCGAATGGCCGGTTGATCATGTCATCAAATGCCTCGCCTTCTATCACCCTGATGACCCGGTTGAACTAAAACAGCAGCAGCAGCAAAAATACGTTCAACTCCACGAAGCCGCCCGCAAGGTGGGCCGCGAACTGCTTGTCGAAATCATCGCTGGAAAACACGGCCCACTCGACCGCTTCACAATCGCCCGCGTCATGCAGGAATTCTACGACCTCGGCATCAAGCCCGACTGGTGGAAACTCGAACCCCAAGCCGATCCCACCGCGTGGGACGAGATCGGCAAGGTCATCGACAGGAACGATCCCTATTGCCGTGGCATCGTTTTGCTGGGACTTGAAGCGCCTGAAGCCGAACTTGAAAAAGGCTTCCGCGCCGTTGCTGGCAAGCACCATGTCAAGGGCTTTGCCGTTGGTCGCACCATTTTCAACGAAGCCGCAAACGCATGGCTGTCAGGCTCAATCAGCGATGATGCAGCCGTCAATATGATGGCAGAGAAATTCGGCAATCTGGTTGCCATCTGGAATAAAGTGCGAAGCTAAAAGTATTCGGCGACCGTCATCCCGCAATAAAATCGACAAGCGCAGGAACCTCCCATGTCCAAAACCATCCGCCTCACCACCGCCCAAGCCCTGATGAAATTCTTGACCGTCCAGATGACTATCATCGACGGCGTGAAGACGCCTGTCTTCGCAGGCGTCTGGGCTATCTTTGGCCATGGCAATGTGGCTGGCATTGGCGAAGCGCTGTTCCAGGTGCGGGACAAACTCCCCACCTATCGCGGCCAGAACGAGCAAAGCATGGCGCTTGCCGCCATCGCCTATGCCAAGGCCACCAACCGCAAACGCGTCATGGCTGCTACTTCCTCGATCGGGCCAGGCGCTCTCAACATGGTCACAGCCGCAGCCGTGGCCCACGTCAACCGCCTGCCGCTGTTGCTTTTGCCGGGTGATGTGTTTGCAGGCCGCAGGCCCGACCCTGTATTGCAACAGATCGAAGACTTTGGCGACGGCACCATGAGTGTCAATGACTGCTTCAAACCTGTCTCCCGCTATTTTGACCGCATTACCCGCCCGGAACAATTGATTCCCGCCTTGAACCGCACCATGGCCGTGTTGACCGACCCCGCCGAATGCGGACCCGTCACCTTGTCCCTGTGTCAAGACACACAAGCCGAAGCTTTCGACTATCCAGAATCCTTCTTCAGAGAACGCCTCTGGTCCTTCCGTCGCCCCCGCCCTGACGAAGCGGAATTGCATGCCGCCGTTGCTGCATTGAAAGCCGCGAAGAAACCCGTCATCGTTGCAGGCGGCGGCGTCAATTTTTCAGAAGCCAATGCCTCGCTTGCCGCCTTCGCAAAACGTCACGGCATTCCCGTGGTC
>JANMEM010000387.1:0-10441 GCA_031376985.1 Hyphomicrobiales bacterium | reverse complement strand
TTGCCTTCCATGACAGCGACGCAAGAGTTTGTCGTGCCAAGGTCAATACCAATGACTTTTCCCATATTCTTCTCCTCGAGGCTGGCGGGCTTGGATGGTCCGTTACGGCACCACCCCAAGTCTGCAAAAGCAGATCCCGTCTCCGTTGTTACATATCCCGGCTGGAAGCAATCCAATCGGCGTTCGGGCGGTATATAGGGGGGTGTTTACAGGCTATCAAGGAGTCGTGATGGGGGATTTTGTCGAATTGTCACCGGGGATGAAGCTGTTTCAGGGCTGGTTTGACGCTGAAGCGCAAACGACACTGCTGGCAGAACTGCGAAACGCCGTGGCAGAAGCCCCGCTGTTCACGCCGGAAATGCCGAAAACCGGAAAACCCTTTTCCGTCCGCATGACCAATCTGGGGGACTTGGGCTGGGTGTCAGACAAGGCCAATGGCTATCGCTATCAGGCCATACACCCTGTGACCGGGCAGCCGTGGCCCGTCATGCCGCAGATGCTACTCAAACTCTGGTCCGACATCGCCAACTACCCCCGCCCACCAGAAGCCTGCCTCGTCAATTTCTACACCCCCGACGCCAAAATGGGCCTACACCAGGACCGCGACGAACAAGACTTTTCCGCCCCCGTGATTTCAATCTCATTGGGAGACCAAGCCCTCTTTCGCTGGGGCGGCACCACTAGGGGCGGAAAGACAAAATCGGTGAAACTAAATTCAGGCGATGTTCTGGTCATGGGTGGAGAGGCAAGGTTGTGCTTTCATGGGATAGATCGGGTTTATGCGGGCACTTCGACGCTGTTGAAGGATGGCGGGCGGATTAATTTGACGATGCGAAGGGTCACAAAGCCTGCTTAAATGGCGGATAGTGTCTCAATCAGAAAGCCCACCATGTCCCTCAGCCTGACCACCGCCAACACCATCATCACAGCTGCGCTCGCCCACGCGAAAGCCGCCAGCTTCAAACCACTCGGCATAGTCGTCATCGACTCACGTGCCACGGTGAAGGTGGCGAGTATAGCTGACGGCTCTTCCCTCGCACGTTTTGATATCGCCCGCGCCAAGGCCAAGGGTGCTCTTTCTTTCAACATGGGGACGCGCAGCCTGGAAAAGCTGGCCAAGGAGCGTCCGCATTTCTTTGCAGGTGCGGTGGCAGCCATTGAAGGTGGCATTGTGCCGGTGCCGGGCGGCGTATTGATCAAGGACACGGACGGCACCATTCTGGGGGCTGTTGGCGTGTCGGGCGATACCTCCGACAATGACGAAATTGCCGCCCTTGCGGGAGTCACTGCGGCAGGCTTTGTCGGCGACGGCGGCCAAGGCTGAAAATAAATATTGTAATAACTTGAATTACAGATTTTGCTTCTCCATATCCAAGGCGAAACATCGACGGAACGTCGGAGTTCGCTTTTTCATCCAACGGAGAACAAAATGTCGAAACTGAAAATCGCTGTCATCATCGGCGCCACCCGCGATTCCCGCTTTGGCCCCGTTCCAGCCCAATGGATTTACGAACTCGCCAAGGCCGATCCCGACATTGATGCTGAACTGGTGGACCTCAAGTCATTCGACCTCCCAATGTTCAACGAAATGGCCTCCAACGCCTGGATGCCAAGCTCTGACCCACACGCTATTGCCTGGCAGAAAAAAGTCGGCGAATTTGATGGCTACATTATCGTGACACCGGAATACAATCACTCGGTTCCCGCCTCCCTCAAAAACGCCTTCGATCAATGTGCCGTTGAATGGGGTCACAAGCCCGTGGGCTTTGTCGGCTATGGCATGATGGGGGCTGCCCGCGCCGTTGAACATGCGCGTGGCATTGCGTCCGAACTGCAAATGGTCAGTACACGGAATAGCGTTCACATTGCAGGCGGTGAATTTGTCAAGGTTCATCCCGGCATGGGCAAGCAGCCCTTCGACACCATCATCGACGTCATCAAACCATCAGCCGTTCTGATGCTGAAAGACCTCGTCTGGTGGGGCAAGGCCACCAAGACCGCACGCGCCGGCGCTTAAAAAGCCTCGCGCATGATCTCAAGATAATCCGAGGCAGAGGCCAGTCTTGGGTTGGTGGCGTGGCAGTGGTCTTTCAACGCCTCATGCGACACAGTCTCCATCATAGCCCCGGTTACGCCCAAAGCGCCTAGGCCGGAAGGTATTCCAATTCTCGTGTTGAGATCGGCGATGGCCCTGTCCGGGTCATTGCCAAAAAACCGGGACAGCACATCCCACTTCTCCCCGATGACCTCACGATTGAAACGCAACACTGCCGGCATCAACACCGCATTCAGGGTGCCGTGATGCAGGTTGAGGGAGCGTATCGCACCCAGCGGATGTGTGAGGGCATGCACAGCACCAAGTCCCTTTTGAAATGCCATGGCACCTTCCAGCGCGCACACCATCATGTCATTGCGGGCGGCCTTGTCCTTGCCATTACTCACGGCCTTCTCAAGGGAACGCCAACCCCGCATCAACCCGTCCATGGCAATGGCATCAGCAGGTGGGTTGAAGGCAGAGGCCATATAGGTTTCAAGACAATGCGACATCGCATCCATGCCCGTGGCCGCAGTCAGGCCGGGTGGCAGGCCATAGGTGAGTTCGGGGTCGCACAGCGCAATCGACGGCAGCATATGCGGCGAGATGATGCCGAGCTTTCGCCCCTCAGCCGTGATGATGACGGCAGCCCGCCCCACTTCCGAACCGGTGCCGGATGTTGTTGGAATTGCAATCATCGGGCAGATGCGCCCGTGAATGCGCGACACGCCACCCGCCACCAGAGTATATTGCGCCAGCGGACCTCCATGGCCTGTCAGCAAGCGCACAGCCTTTGCCAAATCAAGTGCCGAACCGCCGCCAAGCCCGATGATGCCGTCACAGTCATTCAGTTTGTAAACCTCATGCGCCGCCAGCACGGCGGCTTCTGTGGGGTTTGCAGGCGTGCCGTCAAATACCGTCACATCACGATTGGCGAGACCTGCTATTTTTTCCACAAGACCTGTAGCCACCAGTCCTTTGTCGGTTGCGATGAATGGGCGTTTGATGGCCAATACATCCAGAAATTCCGCGATACGTGAAACTTGGCCTTCGCCGAATTCAATGCGCGTGAGGTATGCGATTGTAGCCATGGAACCAGATACTTCCGAAATGAAGCGGGATTATTCCGCCTTGGCAACACCCACCAAAGCCGGTCGCAGGCAGCGTTCTCCCACCACATAGCCAGACTGGATTTCCTGCATCACTGTTCCCGGTGGTTTTTCGGAAGTCGGCACTTCAAACAAGGCCTGATGGAAATTAGGATCAAATTTCTGGCCGACGGTTTCCAGCTTTCGCAAGTTGTGGCGCTGGAACACATTGAGCAATTCCCGCTCGGTCATTTCAATGCCGATCAAAAACTTCTTCATGATGTCATCAATGATCTCACGCTCTTCCGGCGGCACTGCCGCCAGCGTGCGCGAAAGCGTATCAGCGACACCCAGTAAATCTTTGGCGAAATTCGAAGCTGCGTACAACGTGGCCTCAGCCTTTTCGCGCTCCAGCCGTTTCTTGGTATTTTCGGCTTCCGCTGCAAAGCGCAGCAAACGGTCTTTGGTAGCAGCAACCTCTTCGCGCAAGGCGACAACTTCCTGTTCCAAAGGATCAAGTTCGTTGTCCGCCAAAAGTTCATCGGCCATAGCTTCAAGATTGACGTTTTCGGTTTCAGGCGTCTCGTTCATTGGTGTGTCCGGAATGTCTGTGGATTGTCTGGGCTGCATATCGGCTGGCAGCAGTCAAAAATCAAGACAGAAGCTTGCCCACCATTTTCGCCGTGTAGTCCACCATGGGAATGATACGGGCATAATTCAGCCGTGTCGGTCCGATGATGCCGAGTACCCCGATGATTTGGTCCGCCTCATTGCGGAAGGGAGCCGCAATCAGCGATGATCCCGAAAGTGAGAACATGCGACTTTCAGCACCAATAAATATGCGAACGCCGTCGGCCTGTTCAGCAGACCCCAGAAGCCCCGCCAGTTCTTTCTTGCTTTCGATGTCTTCAAACAGGCGGCGGATACGCTCAAGATCGGCTGTGGCTTTGGTGTCTTCGAGCAGATTGGCTTGCCCCCGCACAATCAGGGACTTGTCATCCGGATCATTTTCCCCGGACCAGACAGCAAGCCCCCCCTGCACCAGTCTTGCCGACACATCATCAAGCTCCGAACGCAAGGCCGCAACTTCATGGGCCACCAGAATTTGTACCTCGGCCAGAGTTCGCCCTTCAGCCTTGGAGGACAGATAGTTGGAAGCCCGCATGAAAATCGACGCTGGCAAGCCCGATGGCACATCAATCACGCGGTTTTCCACATTGCCATCTTCCGTCACCAGAATGACGAGGGCGCGGCCCGGCGACAGATTGACGAATTCGATGTGCTTCAATTTGGCATTGAGCTTTGGCGTCAACACCACCGAGGCATGGTGTGACAGGCCGGACAACAACGAGGTCGCATCGCCCAGCACATCCTCAACCTTGCGCTGGCGGTTTGAGGCTTTCACTTGCGCATCAATGCGGGCGCGTTCGTCAGATGTGATCGACCCCACCTGCAACAGGGCATCTACAAAAAAACGGAGGCCAATGTCCGTGGGGATACGCCCTGCCGAAGCATGGGGCGACGCAATCAAACCCGCATCTTCAAGATCCATCATCACATTGCGAATGGACGCTGGAGATAAAGTTGCGGGCAGGGCTTTGGAAATGGTGCGTGAGCCGACAGGTTCACCTGTCTGGATATAGGTATCCACCAGATGCTTGAACACATCCCGTGCCCGCTGGTCCATGGAGGTCAGCAGGCTGGTTGAAGTCTCATGGGGCTTTTGCATCGTCATATCGGCAAGATAGGGTGTCTGTGCTTTCCTTTACAAGCGAAGTTGTTCTAGAAGGCGGCGAACTCAAAAAGGAATACATCATGCGCCCTTCAGGCCGAACGCCCGACCAGCTCCGCGATATCTCATTTACCCGTGGTTTTACCAAACACGCCGAAGGCTCCTGCCTTGTCAAATTCGGCGATACCCATGTGCTGGTCACGGCGTCGCTGGATGAAAAGGTGCCGCCTTGGTTGAAGGGCAAAGGCAAGGGTTGGGTCACGGCGGAATATGGCATGTTGCCAAGGGCCACCCATGAACGCATGCGCCGCGAAGCGGCCCACGGCAAACAGTCCGGCCGCACCCAGGAAATCCAGCGTCTCATCGGGCGGTCCATGCGGGCGGTTGTTGATTTGGAAGCGCTGGGCGAACGCCAGATCACTTTGGACTGTGATGTGCTGCAAGCTGACGGCGGTACGCGGACAGCCTCCATCACCGGAGCCTGGGTTGCGCTTTACGATTGCCTCAAGGGCATGGAAGCCCGCAGCATGTTCAAGACCTGGCCGTTGAAGGACAACGTCGCAGCCCTGTCCTGCGGCATCTACAAAGGTGTTGCAGTGTCGGACCTCGACTACCCAGAAGACTCAGCAGCCCAAACCGACGCCAATTTTGTCATGACGGGCTCCGGTGGCATTGTGGAGATACAGGGCACAGCTGAGGGTGAACCTTTCAGCGAAGCCCAGTTGCATGAGTTGTTGGTTCTGGCGAAATCCGGCATTGCTGACCTTGTGCGCATGCAAAAGGCAGCCGTTGCATGACACGTTCCCTGCGCGGCCAGAAAATCCTGATCGCTACCCACAACAAGGGCAAGCTCGAGGAGTTCCGCGAACTTCTGGGGCCGCTGGGTGTTGAGGTGGTGAGTGCGGGTGAATTGAATCTGGCCGAGCCTGAGGAAACCGAAAACAGCTTCGTCGGCAACGCCCGCATCAAAGCGAAGTCAGCGATGGACGCCACAGGTATCATCACGCTGGCTGACGACTCTGGCCTTTGCGTGGATGCCCTGAACGGCGACCCCGGTGTTTACACCGCCGACTGGGCAGGCCCATCGCGGGACTGGATGATGGCCATGCGGACAGTTGAGGAGAAGCTGCAAGCGGCAGGTGCAACGTCTCCAGCCCGACGTGGCGCTTCGTTCAATTGCACGCTGCTGGTGCTGTGGCCCGATGGTGCAGAGCGCGTCTATGTCGGCACAGCACCCGGTCATCTGACATGGCCACCCGTAGGGGCTTTCGGTCACGGCTATGATCCGGTATTTGTGCCGGAGGGGTCACGAGTTTCGTTCGCACAGATGACGCATGACGAGAAAAACAAGATCTCTCACCGCGCAAGGGCGCTGGAATTGCTGTTGAAGGATTTGTTTTGAGCGCCTTCGGCATTTACGTTCACTGGCCCTTCTGCAAGGCCAAATGCCCCTATTGTGATTTCAACAGTCATGTGCGCCACGGAGCGGTTGATATCAACAGCTTCGCCGATGCGCTGGTTACTGAACTCAAATACATGGCCACGCGCACCAAGGGCCGCAGCGTCTCCAGCATTTTCTTCGGTGGCGGCACACCATCGCTCATGCCACCAAAAGCCGTGGCACAGGTGCTGGATGGAATCGCCGCTTTGTGGCCTGTTGCAGCCGATGCTGAAGTTACACTTGAAGCCAACCCCACCAGTGTGGAGGCAGAAAACTTTCGCGGCTATCGCAGCGCTGGCGTGAACCGCGTCTCAGTGGGCGTACAGGCCTTGGACGAAGATGATTTGAAAGCCTTGGGCCGCCAGCACACGCCGGACGAAGCACTTGCCGCATTCAAACTCGCAGCACAAATCTTCCCCCGCGTGTCGTTCGACATGATCTATGCACGGCCACATCAGACTTTGGAAAAGTGGCGCAACGAACTCATCCGCGCGCTCAGCGAACAGCAGGGCCACATGTCGCTCTATCAACTCACCATCGAAGCTGAGACACGCTATGCTGATCTCTATGCAGCGGGAAAGTTGACCATCCCCGGCGATGATCTGGCAGCCGATCTTTATGACCTGACGCAAGAGCTGACGGAAAAAGCGGGCCTGCCCTGTTATGAAATTTCCAACCACGCCAAGCCAGGTCATCAGAGCCAGCACAATCTGCTCTACTGGCGTTATGGCGAGTATGTGGGCGTCGGCCCCGGTGCCCATGGGCGGCTGGTTGATGGCGATGTGACCTTTGCCACAGTCACCGAGAAATATCCCGAAAACTGGCGCAAGCTGGTGCAGTCCAGGGGCCACGGTGTGATCCAGGACGACACCACTGATCATGCCGCCCAAGCCCGCGAAATGTTGTTGATGGGTTTGCGTATCGACGAGGGCATCGACCTCGCCCGCTACGAACACCTTGCAGGCAGAGCCATGTCACAGACTAAGATCACCGCCATGGCAGATTTGGGCTTTGTCGAAATGCGCGGAAACTCAAGACTTGCCGCAACGCAGGCCGGACGTCGCCTGCTCAACGCCGTGATTGCCGAATTGGCGGATTGATTTAAGCTGACGGCCATGAGCGACAAATCCTATCACATCGGTGCGCACGCCATTGCCGCCGCCTCGCTGGAAGCGGGGCTTTATCTGGTGTCTACGCCCATCGGCAATCTGGGTGACATGACGCTCAGAAGCCTGAATGTTTTGGCGGTCGCCGACGTGATCTATTGTGAGGACACCCGCGTGACACCGCGCCTGCTCGAACGCTTCGGCATCAAGAACAAACTGAAACCCTATCACGACCACAACAGTGACGGCGCTGGCGCATCGATCATCGCCGCCATTCAGTCGGGCCAAATCATCGCCCTTGTCAGCGACGCGGGAACGCCGCTGATTTCCGATCCCGGCTTCCCGCTTGTGCGCGACTGTGTGGCCGCTGGACTGAAAGTTGAAGCCTTGCCCGGCGCATCCGCGTTGTTACCGGCATTGCAACTCTCCGGCCTTCCCACAGATCGCTTCACCTTCCTCGGTTTCCTGCCCCAGAAGAAAAACGAACGCCTGAAAGTTCTGGCCGATATCGATGACCGGGCGGAAACTGTGGCGCTATATGAATCGCCCCATCGCATTCTTGATGCACTTGAGGATATTGAGAAGGTGATGGGTGAGCGGCCCCTTTCCGTGTCTCGCGAAATTACAAAATTGCATGAAGAAACCCTGCGCGGTTCGGCTGCCAGCATCGCTGCAACGCTCGCAGCCAAGCCCGCCATTAAAGGCGAGTTCGTCATCATCATCGGGGCGCAAGAGAAAGCGCCCGAATCCCTGACCGATGAGGATATTACCAAGGCCATTGAAGCCGCACTGCTCGACCATACTTCAGGCAAAGCGGCGTCGCTTGTCGCCAAAAAACTGGGCCTGTCGCGTGACGATATTTACGCCCGCATTCTCGCTCTCAAAGGCAAGGCGTGAAGCGGTCACGCCAGGATGCTGAACGTCACGGCCACCGCGCCGAAACCATTGCGCTCTGGTACTTGCGTCTGAAAGGTTATCGGCTTTTGGCGCGGCGTTTCAAAACCCCTGCGGGCGAAGTAGATTTGATCATGCGCAAGGGCCAAACCACGGCCTTCATCGAAGTCAAAGCCCGCGCCACAGTCGATGACGGCGTGATGGCGGTTACGCAGTATCAAAGCCGTCGCATATCCTCAGGCGCTGCCTTCTACACCTCGCGCGACGACAAGGCTGCCAAGGGTTTCCAGCGGTTTGACATTGTCATCGTTCCTTCCTACCTCTGGCCTACACATATCAAGAATGCTTTTGAGGGGAACCACTGAGCCATGAAACTGAATGTCGCTGTGCAAATGGACCCCATAGACTCCATCAATATTTCGGGTGATTCCACCTTCGCCATGATGCTTGAAGCACAACGCAGGGGCCACAGCCTGTTCCACTATCACGTAAAGTCGCTCGCTCTGCTGGGCGGCGTATTGTCGGCATGGGGTGAACATGTTGTGCTGCGTGATGAAGAGGACAATCACTTCACGGCGTCAGCACCTGAGAAAATTGATCTGGCCTCGCAGCACGTTATCCTGATGCGGCAAGACCCGCCTTTTGACATGAGCTACATCACGGCCACACATTTGCTGGATCGCATCCACCCGAAAACCCTGGTGGTCAATGATCCCACACAAGTACGCAACCAGCCTGAGAAACTTTATCTTTTGGACTACCCGCAATTCATGCCGGACACCCTGATCACCCGTGATGTGGGAGAGATTGACGCTTTCCGCCGCGAGCATGATGAGATTATTCTGAAACCACTCTACGGCAATGGTGGTGCCGGCATTTACAAAACCTCAAAAGACGATATGAACTTTGGTTCACTGATGGAAATGTTCCAGCAGCTTTATCCCGAACCCTTCATTGCCCAACGTTATCTTCCGGAAGTGCGCAAAGGCGACAAGCGCATTATTCTGGTGGACGGAAAAGTGGCAGGTGCCATCAACCGCATCCCCGCTGCCCATGACCATCGCTCCAATATGCATGCAGGTGGCGAAGCCACACCCACCACGCTCACCAAACGTGAAGAGGAAATTTGTGAGGCACTTGGCCCCGACCTGAAAAGACGTGGCCTGATTTTCACAGGTATTGATGTGATCGGTGACTATATGACCGAAATCAACGTCACCTCACCCACAGGCATCCGGCAAGTGAAACGCTTCGGGGGGCCAGATATTGCCGCCATGATCTGGGATGCGATTGAGGCGCGTCTGTGAGCGGACTCGATCTCGTTGCCTTTGATGCTGATGACACGCTCTGGCACAATCTCGTTCACTTCGACGCGGCACAACTTCGGTTTGGCGAGATGTTCTCGAACTACATGCCCGCCAATGAGGCACGAGAGCATCTGAACACGGCGGAGAAACACAACATCGGCCTCTATGGTTTCGGCATCAAAAGCTTCACCCTTTCGATGATTGAAACCGCCATCGCGATTTCGGGCGGCGCTGTCGATGCGGCGACCATCAGCAAGCTCATCACCATGGGACGTGATATGCTCGATCACGACATCGAACTCTTGCCCCATGTTGAGGACACCTTGAAAGCGCTGCACGGCTCTCACCGCCTGCTGCTCATCACCAAAGGCGATCTTCACCATCAGGAGCGAAAAGTCTTGGCCTCAGGCCTCGCCCATTATTTCGAAGGCGTTGAAATCGTCTCTGACAAAAAGCTGGAAACCTTCGAAAAAATCTGCCGCCGCCATGGCAGCAAGGTGGAGAAGACTGTGATGGCGGGCAACTCCATCCGTTCGGACGTGATGCCGATGATTCAAGCGGGTGGGTATGGTGTTTATGTGCCCTTCGAAATTCTGTGGGATCACGAGCACGAAGAGGTGCCGAAGGGAACACCGCGCTTCTTTGAGGTCAGAGATATGCGTGGCGTTGTGGATGTGGTCGCACGGATAGAACGTCCGGCAAATAGCTAACCCATAAAGCCCGTCATTCCGGCGAAGGCCGGAATCCCGCTCGTTACACACCGTGCAATTGGCTAGCTGGATCCCGGCCTTCGCCGGGATGACGGTATGTTCTTTTTTTGTTCTTGCGCGACGGAAAC
>JANMEM010000348.1:0-6850 GCA_031376985.1 Hyphomicrobiales bacterium | reverse complement strand
AAAAGCCAGCGCCCGGAATTGTGGAACCTCTACAATGCCCGGAAGAACAAGGGCGAGTCGATCCGGGTGTTTCCGCTGTCGAATTGGACCGAGCTCGACATCTGGCAATATATCCACCGGGAGAATATTGAAATTGTGCCGTTGTATTTTGCGGCCGAACGTCCAGTAGTGTGGCGTGATGGGCAGCTGATCATGGTTGATGATGATCGTATGCGTTTGTTGCCGGGTGAGACGCCGGAAGTGCGCAACATCCGTTTCCGTACGCTTGGTTGCTACCCCCTCACAGGTGCCATTGATTCAGACGCAACGTCGTTGCTCGACATCATCGAAGAAATGCTCGTGGCCACGTCTTCCGAACGTCAGGGCCGCGTCATCGACAAGGACCAGGCGGCGTCGATGGAGAAGAAGAAGCAGGAAGGATATTTCTGATGTCACGTTTCGTTGAATATACAGGCGGTGGCGTTGAGGACTTTTTGGCTACGCAAGAGAACAAAGATCTGCTGCGCTTCATCACTTGCGGCTCGGTCGATGATGGCAAATCCACACTCATCGGTCGCCTGCTCTACGAATCGAAAATGTTGTTCGAAGATCAACTCACAGCGTTGGAAGCCGATTCAAAAAAGCTTGGCACTCAAGGTGGAAATCTGGATTTTGCATTGCTCGTCGATGGACTTGCGGCTGAGCGCGAACAGGGCATCACTATCGACGTGGCCTATCGCGCCTTCACCACATCGAAGCGCAAATTCATTGTGGCCGATACACCGGGCCATGAACAATATACGCGCAACATGGCAACGGGTGCTTCCACTGCCGACCTTGCCATCATCCTGATGGACGCTCGCAAAGGCGTGCTCACGCAAACCCGAAGGCACACTTTCATCGCTCATCTGCTTGGCATCAAGCACCTTGTAGTCTGCGTCAACAAGATGGACCTCGTGGATTACTCCAAGGACGTATTCGACAAAATCGAAACGGATTACCGCGCTTTTGCGGAGACCTTGGGTGCGACGAATATTACCCTCATTCCGGCGTCAGCCCTGAAGGGTGACAATATCATTGACCGTTCCAATGCCATGCCTTGGTATCGCGGTGCCACCTTGATGGCGCATCTGGAAACAGTGCCAGTAGGTAATGATGACGCTGACAAACCGTTTTACCTGCCTGTGCAATGGGTGAATCGCCCCAACCAGAATTTCCGCGGATTTTCCGGTACTGTGGCGTCGGGATCAATCAAACCGGGAGACATTATTCGTGCGCTACCTTCAGGCAAGACATCAACTGTAGAACGACTTGTTACCTTTGACGGTGACTTGGAAATGGCGACATCAGCGCAAGCTATCACCATGACGCTGACGACCGAGATCGACATCAGCCGTGGTGATGTGATTTGTGCGGCAAATCAACCGGCAGAGGTTTCCGACCAGTTCGAAGTTCAAATTCTCTGGATGGATGGTGAGGCGCTGCTGCCGGGCCGCCCGTACATTATCAAGGCAGGCGCACGCACGTTGCCCGGTTCCATCGACCGGATCAAATACAAGTCCAATGTCAACACAATGGATAAGGCCGCCACGGAAACCCTGGCACTGAACGAAATTGGTGTTTGCAATCTTGAACTGGATGCGCCCGTCGCATTTGCTCCGTACAAGGACAACAAGGCGCTTGGCTCCTTCATCATCATTGACCGCTTCAGCAACAATACAGTGGGCATGGGGCTGATCAACTTCGCCCTGCGCCGCGCTGCCAACATTCATTGGCAAGCCACTGACGTGAACAAGGACGCTCGTGGAAAATTGTTGAAGCAAAAGCCAACGGTTCTGTGGTTCACAGGCCTGTCGGGGGCGGGCAAATCCACCATCGCCAATCTGGTGGAAAAGAAACTTCATGCGCAAGGGCAACTCACATATCTCCTTGATGGCGACAATGTGCGCCATGGTTTGAATCGTGACCTGGGTTTCACAGATCAGGACCGCGTGGAAAACATCCGACGCGTTGCAGAAGTCTCAAAACTCATGGTCGATGCGGGACTGATCGTTCTCGTGTCGTTTATCTCACCGTTCCGCGCCGAGCGCCTGATGGCCCGTGAAATGCTGGGAGAAGGAGAGTTTGTCGAGATCCACGTTGATACCAGTTTGGTTGATGCCGAGAAACGCGACGTCAAAGGTCTCTATGCAAAAGCTCGGCGAGGCGAACTCAAAAATTTCACCGGTATCTCGTCGCCCTATGAGGCGCCGGAAAATCCCGAACTTCGCATTGATACGGCTTCGCTCACACCAGAGGCAGCAACGCAGTTGATCGCGGCTTGGCTCAAGCAGACGGGGCGTTTGAAAGTTTAGTTCGCCAAGTGGCCTTCGATTGCATGAATGGCTTTGATTGTCGCTACTTCAAATTCCGGGGACACGAAATCCGGCCATGATGAAACTTTGACCACAACAATTCCTGTTTCCGGATTGATATAGATGAGCTGACCAAAAACGCCCCGCGCCAACAGGGCGCGAGAGGGCGGGGCTTCTATCCAGAACATGTTGCGGTATGCCCCGCCGGGCAAGGTTGATGCATAGCGTCCTTCGAACTGGCCGTGCAGGCCGACGCGTGTTGCTGCAATCCATGCAGCCGGAATGATGCCGCCGCCGTCTTCCAATATCAGTTGGCCAAACCGCGCGTAGTCGCGCAAGCAGGCATTGAGACCACCATCGGCCACGGCAAAACCTGCACTGTCGATGGTAAAACTGGCGCTCTCCAATGCTCCCATTTTCTGCCAGAGTTCTTCTGAAAATATCTGGGCCAGGCGCTTACCCGTCACCCGTTCCAGACAGAGAGCCAAAACATCTGTCTCAATGGAACGATATTCAAATTTAGTCCCATGGGGCCAAATGCAGTCTTTCAATCCCAGAATCAATTCCCGCATGTTTGCAGGCCATTTGAAATTTGGATCAGCACCCTGCGGAACTGGTTTCCAGCCACAGGCCACATCCAGTTGCCCGATATCAGAACAGGGATCGGAATAGTTTTCGCTAAACCGCACGCCCGTTGTCATATCCAGAACCTGTTGCAAAGTCGCACCGTTCCACGCTGTTTTGGCCAGTTCCGGCAGATAGGATGTGATTGGCGCATCAACTCTCAGCAGTCCGCGCCCGACTAGAATGCCCGCTATTGCCCCAGTGAAAGATTTCGCGACGGATTGGGAGAGATGCAGCGTTCGTTCGTCCATGCCATTGAAATACTGCTCACAGACAATCGCCCCTTTTTTCAGCACAATGAAACCATCCGTATACGTATCATTCAGAAGTTGTCCGAGTGTGACAACAGCACCGCTGACACCTTCCACCACCAAATTTAGAGGCAATACTTTTCCTTGCGGAAATACATGCGCAGGTCCGCTGCCACGCCGCACCTCGGCAGTCGGCAACAATTCGCGGATGTGTTGAAACGACCAACGGTTCCAGGGTGACCTGTCCCATTCAGTGCGGGGCGGGAATGGATCAAATTTGTCTGTTGGCATCGACAATCAGCCTGTAAAAATGGAAAAGCCCCGGCACTTGAATGCCGGGGCTTATGATTTCAATCAACCCTTCAGCTTGGTCCAAATCTTGTTGTAAATTTCAATGACCTCAGGCGAACATGGAGGCACAAACTCCGGCTGTGGTGCGCTGGCCGGCGGATTGATTTCCGGGGCGTCCTTAAAGTCAGCATCGAGGAAGGCGTGGCTTCCCATGATGCCATTATCGTAACGCGCAAAGTTGGAAATCATCGCGGCGTTTTCAGGCTCCATTATGAAGTTCTGGAAGGCTTTGGCGTTTTCAACATTGGCGGCTCCCTTCAACACGGACACATTGTCCATGAAGCCTTCGATACCCTCTTTCGGGAACGCAAACTTGATGGTTGGCACTTTCTGACGGGCACGCCAGCCATAGCCGTTCCAATTTTGCGAGGCGATGACGTCGCCTTCACTCATCTTGGTCAGGGTGTCATAGCTGAAGGTCTTCCAGAACGGCTTTGCTGACTGCAAAAGCTCGCTCACCTTTTTCAGGTTTTCCTTGTCGGCACCACAGCGTGGCACCCCCAGATAGCGCTCTGCTGCATGAATGACGGAGCCCACATCATCCAGCATGTTGATCTGGCCTTTCAACTCGTCTGGCGGGTTGAACAAGATGCCGAGTGTGTCAATGTTACCTTTGTATTTGGCCGTATCAACGGTGAGGTTGGTCATGCCAATTTGCCATGGCACAGAAAAGTGCCGGCCATCATCCCAGTACACGTTCACCCAGCGCGGATCCATGTTCTTGAAATTCGGCATGGCGCTCGGTTCGGTTTTTTCAAGCAGGCCTTCGTCGATCATGATTTTGACTGTGGAATCCGAAGGCACGACAATGTCGTAACCGGAATTTCCGGCCCGCACTTTCGACAACATGGTTTCATTTGAATCATAGCTGTCAATTGTGACTTTCACGTCGAAGGCTTTTTCAAACTTTGTGATCAGTTCCGGACTGGTGTAGTCACCCCAATTGTAGATATGTAATTCACCTGCAGCCAAAGCCTGCCCTGCGGTCCACACGAGTGCTGCACATGATGCAGCAGCCATTAGTTTTGTCTTCATGGTATTCTCCCTGTTTTAGTCTTTACGTTTACGTGCAATCAGAAATGAGATGCAGATGAAGGCCACCGATACCAACAGCATGATGGTGGAGATGGCATTGGTTTCCGGTGTTATGGGTCTACGCAGCTGGTTCCAGATGAACAGCGGCAATGTGGTTTGCCCCGGGCCTGCCACCAACTGTGTAATGGTGAAATCATCAAACGAAACAATGAAGGCCAAGGCTGCCCCTGACAATATTCCAGGCGTCAGCAATGGCAAGGTCACCCGTCGAAACGCCTGCCATGGCGAGGCATAGAGATCGGCCGCCGCATTTTCCAATGTCAGGTCCAAGTCCTCAAGCCGAGCGCGAATGGGCATATAGGCGAAAGGAATGCAGAACACCGTGTGGGCCAACACGATATTTCCGATGCCAAAATTCAGACCGAAGGCTCCGGCAATCAGCGCGAAAAATGAAAGCGTTGCAACTGCGGTAATGATTTCCGGCACCATCAATGGAAGATTGATGACCATGAAAGCAGCCTGAATGCCAGGCCATGGCTTCACCCGTGTCATGCCAATTGCGGCAAGTGTTGCGACCGTCGTTGCTATGATGGTGGCAAAGAACGAAATGATCATGGTGTTCTTGGCAGCGCTGTGGAAGCCTTCGTTGACAATTGCTTTCCCATACCAGCCCGCACTGAAACCTTCCCAGTGCATGACGAAATTACCTGAATTGAACGAGAAAATAATCAGGATCAAGATTGGCGCATAAAGAATGAACAGGCACACCAAGGCAATGGTCTTGAAGCCAGTCTGTTCCTTGATGTCGATAACGGCGCGACGTTCAGCCATGATGCATCTTGCCCGTGGTGTTGCGCACATAGACATAAAGGGCAATGAAAACTGCGATCATGAGGATCAGGGCCAGCGCCGAGCCGAGTGGCCAATTGCGACCGGAACCAAATTGCTGGGCGATCAAATCGCCGAACATCAGATGAGTGCCTCCACCCAAAATCAGCGGCGTAACGTAGGCTCCGAGGGTTGGAATAAACACCAACATGCACCCTGCAATAATGCCGGGAATGGACAGGGGAATAATCACCCGCCACAGCACCTGTCGGCGCGTGGCATAGAGATCATAGCCTGCTTCCACCATACGGAAGTCGAGTTTTTCCAAACTAGAATACAGGGGAAGAACCATAAAGGGCAAAAACGAATACAATAGTCCCAGCATGATGGCAAAGTTGGTGTAGAGCAGGGTGATCGGCTTGTCGATGATATGCAGGCCAATCAGAATATTATTGACCAGACCCTCGTCGCGAATGATGAACATGATGGCGAGGGTGCGCACCAGAAGACTTGACCAGAACGGAATGGTGATGAGCAGCACCCACCAGTTGCGCTGTGCGGGTGGTCGCGTGGCCATGAAATAGGCGGTTGGGAAGCCCAGCCCCAAACAAATCACTGTCGTTGCCAGTGCAAACATGATCGAACGGGCATAGATCCACAAATAGACGGGTGAAAATTGAAGGGTGTCGTCGAAGATGTCTTTTTGAAACAGGAAACTCAAATATGCGTCGGTCGAAAACTGCCACACTACGCCGCCATAGGACGCGGGTTTGAGAAACGAATAGACCAGAATAACCAGAAGCGGCAGAATGCCAAACAGCGTGATCAGGATCAGCGCTGGCGTTGCCAGCAAGGTGTTGCGGCGCGTGCCTGCGGTTTCGGTTTCTGCAACAATCTGCATGGCTCTCGAAATGGGTGCTGCCATCATCAGTCTTTCAGCACTTGCGCGGCACCGTCTTCAAACGACACGCCGATGGGTGCGCCCACCGTCAGCGAACTTGGCCCAGCCTTGTTGTTTTGCTGGCGCACAACAAACTCGCCACCCTTTGCGAGCCGCACATGAAAATGCGTATCAGTGCCGAAGTAGACGATGTTTTCGAGTGTGCCTGTGAGTGTGGCCTTTTTCTTGTCAGAAACAATCTGTGCATGTTCAGGCCGCACCACAACTGTTACTTTACCCTTGGGCGTCAAGCTTTCTGCCAATCCCGCAACAATCGTTGCGCCTGAATCCAGCGCGATCTTGGCATTTCCCTTGGCCGATGACAGCAACTGACCTTCGAGAAAATTTGTTTCGCCAATAAAATTCGCAACAAAACGTTCGGCTGGACGATCATAAATATCACGAGGCCCGCCCACTTGCAGGATGTGGCCTTTGTACATGACGGCGATACGGTCTGACATGGTCAGCGCTTCTTCCTGATCATGGGT
>JANMEM010000312.1:0-1894 GCA_031376985.1 Hyphomicrobiales bacterium | reverse complement strand
GCACCAGCCTGGCTTTCCAGCACGGTCACTTTTTCACCCCGTGCGCTGAGGGCAATGGCTGCTGATAAACCGCCAACGCCTGCACCGATGATCACTGTTGCCATGGAGATTGCCAAGCCCTCTAAATTGTGTCAGTTTATATTGACACTTTAACAAGACAATACAAATTGTCATTGGTGGGGGCGACATATGGATGCCGACAATGTTATCGAAAAGGCCTTGGCTGCTGCGCTGAGTGAGGCCTGTACGGCTGATTGTCCGCCTCGCTTTGCCGAAGCTTTGCGATATGCCGTGTTTCCGGGTGGTGCCAGGGTTCGACCCAAGCTGGTGCTGGCAGTCATGCAGGCTTGCCGCGGTTCGGACATGAAAGCAGCATTGGCAGGTGCCTGTGCCATTGAGATGTTGCATTGCGCATCTCTCGTCCATGATGACTTGCCGTGTTTTGATGGCGCAGCTTACCGCCGGGGCAAGCCATCCGTTCATGTTGCTTTTGGCGAAAGGCTCGCCGTGCTCGCTGGTGATGCGCTGATCATTGAGGCTTTTGCCACAACTGCCGCCTATCCCGTGATTACGCGCATTGTTGCAAGATCTGTTGGAGCGCCCAATGGCATTTGCGCTGGTCAGGCTTGGGAGTGCGAGCAGAGCATGGATCTGGTACGTTACCAGCGTGCCAAGACGGGTGCCCTGTTTGCGGCCTGCACAATGGCAGGTGCCGCTGCCAGTGGTCGCGATGCAACGCCCTGGCATGGACTTGGCATGGCAATTGGGGAAGCGTTCCAGGTGGCGGATGATCTGCGAGACGTGGCTGGTGTGTCTGGTGACATTGGTAAACCTACGGGTCAAGACGCTGCGAATGGTCTCCCCAACATGGTGTCAACGTTGGGCTTTGATGGTGCTATGCAACATCTCGAAAACCTGCTGGATCGTGTGGTGAACAGCATTCCTGAATGTCCGGGCCGGTCTGCCCTCGGACAACAAATCGTTGCTGTATCCCGCGCCATGGTTCCGAAACAGCTTATCCGTGGCGCTGCCTAGTTTTCTGCTGCGTCTTCGCAACAAGCTGCTGGCCGATCCGAAATTTCTGGCCTTCGCACAGAATTTTCCGCTAACGCGACCGGTGGCGCGTCGAAAATCTGTGGACTTATTCGACCTTTTGGCTGGTTTTTCTTATTCGCAGGTGCTCCATGCCTGTGTCACTTTACGTGTGCTGGAACATGTGGGGCAGTCGGGATGTGACATCGCCATACTCGCTGATAGAATCGGGCTGCCCGTCAAGAAAACTGAGTTGCTGGCCCGTGCTGCTGTGGCTCTCGACATTCTCGGAAAAGATAAAGACCTGATAATTCTCGGTCCACATGGCGCTGCACTTTTGGGCCAGCCATGGATCATGAGGTTTGTGGAGCACCATTCACATTTCTACCGCGATCTCGCTGATCCCGTTGCAATGCTGCGGGGAGAACATGTTGCAGGTGGTCTTCGGGACTATTGGAGTTACGAGAAGGATGGGTCTGACAAGTCAATCTATTCAGCGTTGATGGCAGACTCACAGAAGGCGGTGTCGGCCCAAATTCTGGGAGCCTATGATTTCAGCAAGCATCTCAAAATTCTTGATGTGGGCGGCGGGTCGGGAGCTTTCCTGCGTGCTGTCGGTGCGTGTTGTCCAAAGCTTGAACTACATCTGTTTGATTTACTGGATGTCGTGGCGTTGCCCGACGTGCCATCCAAGCAAAGTATTACACGACATGGTGGTGACTTTCGCCAAGACTCACTGCCAAAAGGCATGGACATCATATCCGTAGTACGCGTCATCCATGATCATGATGATGATGCGGTATTGGCGATGTTGCGCAACATCAGATCAGCGTGCGGGCCCGACACGGTTTTGTTGATTGCC
>JANMEM010000241.1:0-5242 GCA_031376985.1 Hyphomicrobiales bacterium | reverse complement strand
AGCCGGCTTTGAACAGCCAACCTCAGGACACATTGAAATTTTCGGAGAAACGGCAGAAGGCATTCCGCCCTATCGACGCAATGTGAACACTGTGTTTCAGGACTACGCGCTGTTCCCACATATGACCATTATCGACAACGTTGCCTATGGCTTGATGGTGAAGGGCGTTGATCGTGCATCACGGCTTGACAAGGCCGAAGCTGCGCTGAAACTTGTAGCGCTGGGTGGCTATGGTGCAAGGCGGCCCGGTCAATTGTCCGGTGGGCAGCGGCAGCGCGTGGCCTTGGCCCGGGCCTTGGTCAATGAACCCAAGGTGTTGTTGCTGGACGAGCCACTTGGTGCGCTGGATTTGAAACTGCGTGAGCAAATGCAAGTCGAACTTAAATCATTGCAGCGGCAACTAGGCATCACCTTTGTGTTCGTTACGCATGATCAGGGTGAGGCCCTGTCGATGGCAGACCGGGTGGCGGTGTTCAATGAGGGCAAGATTGTGCAGGTGGGAACACCGGAAGATATCTATGAGCGGCCTGCCACACGATTTGTAGCAAATTTTGTCGGATCGTCCAATGTGTTGTCGCCGGAAACATCAGCACGTTTAGGTGGGGCTACACGCTGGATCAGTTTGAGGCCGGAACGCATTGTGGCTGGTGCAGTAGCGCCATTGCCAAGGAGTGAACGCGTTATCGAAAGCGGCAAGATTGCATCGGTACATTACCAAGGGTCAACGACGAAGTTGCATGTCATTTTACAAAATGGTGAGACGATTATTGCAGCTGTTCCCGCCAAACAGTATTCCGACAGCGAAGCCGTTTATTTATCGTGGCCAAAAACCGCCATGCATGTGTTGGACGCTGAAGCATGAGTGTTGCCAATACAAGAACTCTCGGTGGCGTGTCGGACTGGTTGTTTCGCAAGCCCAACAGTTTCCTCATTCTGCTTTTCATACCGCCATTGCTTTGGCTTGGGGTGGTCTACATCGGCTCGCTGCTGATGTTTCTGGCACAGGCAATTTTTTCGATTGACGAGTTTTCTGGCCTCATTGTTTATGAACCAACACTTTCAACAATAGGCCAGCTTTTCCAACCCGCGAATTACGACATCATCATCCGCACCGTTGTGATGGCAGCTGCTGTCACTGTTGCTTCTGCCATCATTGCCTATCCCCTCGCCTATTTCGCAGCGCGCTACGCCAAGGGCAAATGGAAGGCGGTGTTTTACCTGCTGGTCATGCTGCCACTGTGGTCCAGTTATCTGGTCAAAGTCTATTCGTGGAAATTGATCCTTGCGCGTGAAGGTATCATTTCATGGGCTGCCGCAGAGCTGAATGCGACGTGGGTGTTGGATGGACTGTTGGCAACGCCTGTGATCGGTGGACCTTCGCTGTCCACCAGCTACATCGGCACGTTTCTGGTGTTCGTCTATATCTGGCTGCCCTACATGATCTTGCCCACTCAAGCCTCACTTGAACGGGTGCCGACGAACCTTATAGAAGCATCGGCAGATTTGGGTGGAAACCCGGCGCAAACATTCCGGCATGTGTTATGGCCATTGGCTCTGCCCGGTTTGGTCGCAGGTTCAATTTTCACTTTTTCGCTGACGCTTGGAGACTACATCATTCCGCAAGTGGTGGGTGGGTCGCAACAGTTTATCGGCAATGCCGTGTATTTGCAGCAAGGTACTGCCGGCAACATTCCTTTGGCGGCAGCCTTCACAGTGGTGCCCATTCTCATCATGCTGGTCTATCTCTCGATTGCCAAACGCATGGGGGCTTTTGATGCGCTCTGATGTGTCAACACGTCCTGCATGGTGGTTGACATCGGCAACGGTGGCGGCACTGCTGTTCATTCATGTGCCACTGATCCTGATCATCATCTATTCGTTTTCGGCGGATGTATCATTTCAGTTTCCACCTTCAGGTTACACCACACAATGGTATGGCGAGGCTTGGGGCCGGGCTGACTTATGGAAGGCCGTGGGATTGTCATTCAGGGTGGCCGCCATTGCCACGTTGGTGGCACTGGTACTCGGCACCATGGCTGCGGCAGCACTTTGGAAATCGCGTTTTTTCGGCAAGGACTATGTGTCGCTGCTGTTCATTTTGCCGATTGCACTTCCAGGCATCATCACTGGCATTGCGCTGCGCTCTGCCTTCAACATCATGGATATTCCGTTTTCCGTGTGGACCATCATGCTGGGCCACGCCACATTCTGCATGGTGGTGGTTTACAACAATGTGCTGGCACGGTTCCGCCGCGGGTCCGGTTCGATGATTGAGGCATCAATGGACTTGGGGGCCGACGGTTTTCAAACTTTCCGTTATGTCGTATTACCGCAAATTGGTTCCGCGTTGCTGGCGGGCGGCATGTTGGCTTTTGCGCTGTCGTTTGACGAGGTGATCGTCACAGTGTTCACCAATGGTCTAGAGAACAAGACTTTGCCAATCTGGATATTTGAGCAACTGTTCCGCCCCCGCGAACGCCCTGTGACCAATGTTGCTGCCGTCATGGTGATGGTCATCACTCTGGTGCCAGTCTTGGCTGCTTACTACCTGACCCGGGATGCAGAACATACGGGTGGATCGGGCAAGTAACTGAAGTTACAAAACGTAAACCCTCAATGCTCCGTTCGAACCGACATCGACAGCCACAATGCGCCCAAAGCTGATACCGTGTTTTGCCATGGCTTTGCGTGTCACTGGATTTGCCTTCAATGCGGCACGTAGCTTGGCAACACCAGCGGCGTTGCGCTCGACTGTTAATCTGTAGTCTTGAAGTGTATCAATATAGTCTCCTAAATATCGGGCTATGCCAATTGTATCCCGGCGTAAATTGACAACGCCAACACTGGGGACGTGCCTGATATGTGAAATTTTGTGGGCGGTTGAACCTGCGCGCATGATGGTTGCGTCAACAGGCACTCCGCCTACAAGGTTTGAACGGGCTTCTGCCATAGGTACGCCAAGCACAGCGCTCGCCAAAGCCATGGCACCTGCAAGTCTGGACAGGGTTAAGATACGATGTTTCATGGGAATCTCCAGCGTTTCACGATCCAGAGGTTGGGGTTCCTTGCGAGATATTCAAGGGGCGCTAAACATCCAGCGCCGCTTCCTCAACAAATTGCGCCCGTTCGCTGATGAAGTTGAAACGTTCTTCGGGCTTGTTGCCCATGAGTTGTTCAACAACTTTTGCCGTGTTGGTGCGTTCGGCATCTGACAGTGTTACACGCAACAACAGGCGCTTTGACGGGTCCATGGTGGTCTCTTTGAGCTGGGGTGCCGTCATTTCGCCAAGGCCCTTGAACCGCCCAACTTCCGTTTTGCGGTTGCCGAATACCGTGCGCAACAATTCGTCCTTGTGCTGATCATTTCGGGCATAGGCGTTCTTGCCACCCTGGCTCAAGCGATACAAAGGCGGCACAGCAAGATACAAATGACCTTGATCAATCAGCAAAGGCATCTGGCGATAGAAAAACGTGATCAACAGCGAAGCGATATGAGCACCGTCCACATCAGCATCGGTCATTATGATGACCTTGTCGTAACGCAAATCCTCCTCACGATAGGATGAACCAGTCCCTGCCCCGAGGGCTTGTGTCAGATCACCGATTTGTTGGTTTCCCGCCAGTTTATCCTTGCCGGCATTGGCGACATTGAGGATCTTTCCGCGCAGTGGCAGCACTGCCTGGTTTTCGCGGTTTCGTGCCTGTTTGGCAGAACCGCCAGCAGAGTCACCCTCGACGATGAACAGTTCCGAACCTTGCAATTGGTTGGCGGAACAGTCAGCGAGTTTTCCCGGCAGCCGCAATTTGCGTACAGCAGTCTTCCGGCCCACTTCCTTTTCCTGACGGCGACGAATGCGGTCTTCGGCACGGTCGATGATCCAGTCCAACAAACGGTCGGCCTGGGCGGGATGACCCGTAAGCCAATGGTCGAAGTGATCGCCTACAGCTTTATCGACGATCTTTACGGCCTCAACGGTGGCAAGCTTGTCTTTGGTCTGGCCGACAAATTCCGGTTCGCGGATAAACACTGACAACATCGCACCAGACTGTACCATCACATCTTCCGCAGTGATAACGCTGGCACGCTTGTTGTTCTTCATCTCCGCGTAATTCTTCAATGAGCGCGTGAGTGCCGTGCGGAAGCCGATTTCATGGGTGCCGCCGTCGGCTGTGGGGATTGTATTGCAATAGGAGGACATAAAGCCGTCTTCACCACCAAACCATGCCACGGCCCATTCAACGCTGCCGTGACCGCCGTCCCTGTCCAGCTTTCCGAAAAAGGATTCATCGACCACACGGGTGCGGCCTTCGAGGCGTTCTTCGAGGAAGTCTTTCAAGCCTCCGGGGAAATGGAACACAGCAGTTTCAGGAGTGTCCTTGTCCTTGATATAGACGGGATCACAGTGCCAACGGATTTCCACGCCACCATAAAGGTATGACTTCGACCGCGACATCTTGAACAATCGAGCAGCACTGAATGTGGTGTTGCCCTTGCCGAAAATCTGCTCGTCAGGTTTGAATTTGACTGTGGTGCCACGACGTCCCGAAATCTTTCCAAGATTTTGCACCGGGCCTTGGGTGATGCCTCGGCGGAATTCCTGCCTGTACAATTGTTGGCCGCGCGCCACTTCGACGATCATGTGTTCCGACAACGCATTGACCACAGATGCACCCACACCATGCAAACCGCCAGACGTGTCATAAACGGCAGAGTCAAATTTGCCGCCTGCGTGCAACACCGTCAAAATAACTTCGAGCGCACTTTTGCCTTTGTGCTTTGGATGTTCTTCGACGGGAATGCCGCGGCCATTGTCTGTCACGCAGAGATAGCCATCTGCCTGATAATCCACTTCAATGCGCGTGGCGTGTCCTGCCACAGCCTCGTCCATGGAATTGTCGATGATTTCGGCAAACAGGTGATGCAGCGCCTTTTCGTCGGTGCCGCCAATATACATGCCGGGGCGGCGGCGCACGGGTTCCAGGCCTTCGAGCACCTGAATGTCAGCTGCGGTATAGCTGTCTTCACCGCGCGATTTGGCGTTGCCCTTGGACTTGGCTTGGGGGGCTGGTTGCGGCGTATCGCCGAAAAGATCATTGGAATTGGGTGTTTTGGCCATATCTGTTTCACTGGATCGAATCGTTTCGGACAGTCTTACAGACCCTCATGGCCGAAAGGGAATATCCTTGTATTTGGTTGCCAAGGCGCGTTTGATTTGCGAATGCGAATGATGGCAATTTTTAT
>JANMEM010000219.1:0-10071 GCA_031376985.1 Hyphomicrobiales bacterium | reverse complement strand
CGAAGATCACCATCAGTGACCATGCCGAGCAATATCCCATCAGAATCTATTACGCCAAGACAGCCGAATTTTCGTTCGGACAAGATCGGGATAGCCTTCGCAAGTGTGGTACCTTTGATCGCGAGGGGGAGTTCATCTCTATCGTGCATGATGTCGCGTGCGAGTTTGATCTGGGCACCCAGTTTTCCACCGGGGTGGTAATTGCGAAAATCATCAGCGGAAAAACCTTTGGCTTCGAGGAGCGCCATTGCCATGGCATCGCCCAAGGCCAATTGCAAAAGTGTAGATGTGGTGGGAGCCAATCCATTTGGGCAGGCTTCCTGCACTTTTGGCAATTGCAATACAATATCGGCAGAGCGCCCCATAGTGCTGGTGGCGTTGGCAGTAATCGCGATCATCGGCACAGAAAAGCGGGCGCAATAGTTCAGCATGTCTTTCAATTCAGCAGACTCGCCGGAGTTTGACAACATGATCACAACATCGTTTGGGGTGATCATCCCAAGGTCGCCGTGGCTCGCTTCAGCGGGATGAACGAATGATGCAGGTGTACCGGTTGACGCCATGGTGGCCGCAACCTTGCGGGCAATGTGGCCGCTCTTGCCCATGCCTGAAACAATAACGCGTCCTGAAGCTGCAAGAATAGTTGTCACGGCTTTCGTCAGTGCCTCACCCAAACTGCCTTCAAGTTCACCAAGCAAAACGGTCATGCCGTGGGCTTCGATTTCGATGGCACGGCGGGCGGCGGAGAGTGGGTTTTTTGTCATGAACATCATCAAATAAGGAATTGGAACAGTGCTTCAATAAAGGGTTAACCATAATACCGCTAGGGTTTTGGCAATTATGACGTGTGTTGCGAAAAAGTTGCAAACTCTTTGGATTGCTGCCCTGCTCTGCGGGGCAGCGACCATTTCGTTCGCACAAGAGGCCGATGATGGCTTGCGGCTGGAAACCGACGTGAATGACGACGGGTTGGCAACGCAGTCACCGCCCTCTGCCTTATCGCGTATAACCATTGGTGATGATGAGCCTGTGGTTCGCAGACGCAAAACCATTGAAAATCCCTATGCAGCTCAAGGTGTACGATCCGGCGCTTTCCTACTTTATCCAAGTCTCGAGATCAGCTCCGTTGTGACTTCAAATGTCCGCAATGCGACGACGAAGGCCAAAGCCGATATTGGGTTGAGGTTGAAGCCGCAGTTGCGATTTGAAACTGACTGGTCGCGGCACAGTCTGACGGGAACGGTTGCACTGGAAGGCCAGCAGTTCCTTGAAAACAACGACATCAAATCGCGCGGTGGCAATGCTCAGGCAGCACTGCGGTTGGACATTAAACGGACGACGACAGCGGATATCGACTGGAATTATTCTGCCACATCAACAGGTCTGGAAAGCAATGAGTTGCCTGCCACCGCGACAGGTTCGAGGCTTGATCAAAACTTCGGGGCCAGTGCCGCCCTCACCCATGATTTTGGTGGGGTTGAGGGACGCTTGCGATTTGGACTGTCGCGCAGCATCTATGGTGATGTGGCCTTGACTGGTGGTGGCAAGGAAGACAATTCAGACCGGGACTACACGCAAGCCTCAGTTTCAGCCCGTGTTGCGCTCAAAACCGGAGGGATGTTGCAGCCTTTTGCAGAGGCGGCTTATGAGCCCCGCATTCATGATAAAAAGCTGGATCGCAATGGACTGAAACGCAGCTCTCAAGGTTTGCGCTTTGCCGCTGGCGTGGTGGTTGATGATGATCCGATCTGGAACGGTGATGTTGCCGCCACTCTGGAATTACGTGATTATTCTGACAACAGTCTTGAAACAATTCTGGCCCCCGGTGTTGCTGCCAATTTGACGTGGCGACCCACGGATCTGACGCGATTTGAATTCAATGCGGGTGCGAGCCTTGCAGAAGCTGCTTCAGTTGGTGTTTCCGCCACACAAAACTGGAATGCGGGAGTCAAATCTACACATTCATTGCGGGAAAATCTTGATCTTGTGGCAGGCTTACGTGGCGAATTTGAACGAACCAACAGCGATATTGATGTCACGACTATCGGCAATTTTGGCGTGAACTGGACGATCAATCCCTTTGTGGTCTTGAGTGCTGGCTATGAAGGTACATTCTTCAACGGTGCTGCTGCAGGCAGTGACTATGAAGACCACCGCCTGTTGACCAGCATTATTGTGAGACGTTGAATTCAGGCTGACTGTGCAAGATCCTGAACTTGCAGAAGTTCAACTTCCGCTTTGATTTCGCCCTGCTTCAAAACCCCCAAAATGTCTGTCAAACTCTGCGATGCATCCCAGCGCAAGAAGCCCCCGTGAGTTGCAATGGTTTGTTCGAGCGCCAAGCGGAAGGCTGGACCCAATGTTTCATGTTCCAGTGCAAAAGCCACATTGGCTGACAGGAAGCCAATCTTGTCTCCGCAGTCATAGGTAATGCCATTGTATTTGAGGCCATGGAATGGCTGCGTTTCCATCAATCGGATCATGGCATCTGTGATCTGGATTTCGCCACCAGAGCCTGGTTCCTGCTTTTCTATTTCCGCGAAAATTTCTGGCTGCAAAATGTAGCGGCCTGAGATGATCAGGTTTGACGATGCGTTTTCGCGCGTGGGTTTTTCCACCATTCCATCAATGGTGAAATGATTGTCTTGCCAATCTTTGGGCGACACAATGCCATAGCGATGGACTTGTTCCCAGGCGGTTTCTTCAACAGCCAAAACGTTACCTCCGCCACGTTCATGATAAACATCAACCATCTGTTTCAGGCAACCGGGTTCTGCCTTCATGATCATATCCGGCAACAAAACAGCGAATGGTTCGTTGCCTACAAGATTGCGCGCACACCAGATGGCATGGCCCAGTCCCAGTGGTTCCTGCTGGCGGGTGAATGATGTCTGTCCGGCTGCAGGCAAGTCTTGTTCCAGCAGGTCAAGCTCAATTGATTTTCCGCGTTTACGCAGTGTCGATTCAAGCTCATATTGTTTGTCAAAGTGGTCTTCGATCACCGACTTGTTGCGACCAGTGACGAAAATCAAATGTTCAATGCCAGCCTCGCGCGCTTCATCGACCACAATTTGAATAAGAGGCCGGTCCACGACCGTCAGCATTTCCTTCGGCATGGCTTTAGTGGCGGGCAGAAACCGGGTGCCGAGACCAGCGACAGGAAATATGGCTTTGCGAATAGGACGCTGCATGTTTACCTCACCTTAACTCTGAAAACCGACGGTTGCAGCAGTTTAACAACCTTGCTGGAAAAATCCATTAAAACTCCCGTGTTGATTTCAGGTTAAGGGAAACAGAATGACGGTCTTGGTTTCTGGTGGTGCAGGTTATATCGGCAGCCATATGGTGTTGGCGTTGACGGATGTGGGCATTGAAACAGTGGTCGTTGACAATTTGACGACGGGTTTTCATTGGGCAGTCTCTCCTGCTGCCAAGCTGGTGCGCGGCGACATTGGTGACGAAGCGCTGATGTTGAAGGTGTTGAAAGACCACAAGGTGGATGCTGTTGTGCATTTTGCAGGTTCTATTGTGGTTCCTGATTCCGTGTCTGACCCGCTTGGATATTACCTGAACAACACCGTGAATTCTCGCAACCTCATGCACTGCGCCGTGAAGAGCGACGTCAAGAATTTTATCTTCTCATCAACGGCGGCCGTCTATGGAAATCCGCGCGTGTTGCCTGTGACTGAAATGGAAACTCCCGCACCCATTTCGCCTTATGGCACATCAAAGTGGATGACTGAACAGATGCTGTGCGATTCCCATGCTGCCTATGGTTTGAACTATGTGGCGCTGCGCTACTTCAATGTGGCAGGTGCGGACCCGAAAGGCCGTTCCGGCCAGTCCACACCGCGGGCCACGCATTTGATCAAAGTGGCTGCACAAACAGCACTGGGTCAGCGGGCACAAATGGAAGTGTTCGGTACTGATTATGATACGCCCGATGGAACTTGTGTGCGAGACTACATCCACGTCAGCGATTTGATTGCGGCCCACATGGATTCCTTGTCACATCTTCGTCGCGGTGGCGAGTCTGGCATTTTCAATTGCGGCTATGGCAAGGGTTTTTCAGTGCTTGATGTGATCAAATCGGTTGAACGGATTCATGGCGCACCGCTCAATGTGAAATATGGTCCACGCCGTGCGGGTGACCCCGCCGGCATTGTTGCGGCAGCTGACAAAGCCCGTAACGTTCTGGGCTGGAAGCCGAAGTATGATGACCTCGACTTCATTGTTGATTCCGCCATGCGCTGGGAACAGCATTTACAAATGCGCAACGCCGCCTGATTTGCGGCGCATTTTGCACCAAAACTGAACTCCTGTAGGTGTTGTGATAGGCAAAGCCGAATCGCTTTTGCCGTTACGGGAGATTGAGATGCGGAAAAAAATTGTTGTTGCTGCTTTGGCTATGATCCTCGTCAGTGGGCCTGCGCGTGCTGATGCGAAGTTTGAAGCATTCATTCAGAACAACATCTGGCCTCAGGTGAAAGCCGCTGGTATTTCCCGTGATCTGTTTGACAAGGCTTTTGCAGGCATTACCGAGCCTGATGCTGTTGTTTTGAAGCTGGCCAAAACCCAACCTGAATTCACATCCACAACATCTGAATATCTGGCCAAGGCTGTAACGCCAATCCGCATTGAATCCGGCAAGGCCATGAAAGCTGAAAACGCCGCCTTGCTGGACGCCATTGAAAAGAAATATGGCGTGAACCGTGGTGTGCTGTTGGGCATTTGGGGCATGGAGTCGAATTTCGGCAAGGACAAGGGATCGATGAGCGTCATGCGTTCACTGGCCACCCTGATTTATGCAGGCCGCAAACGTGACTATGCCAAGGGACAGATTGTTGCGGCCTTCAGGATTTTGCAAAAGGGTATTCGCTCGCCAGATAATTTTACGGGCTCCTGGGCCGCTGCCATGGGGCATACACAATTTATTCCGACAAGCTACATCTCTTATGCGGTGGACTGGGATGGTGACGGCAAGAAAGACATCTGGGGATCCAAGGAAGACGCGCTAGCGTCTACCGCAAACTACCTCGCCAAGGCTGGCTGGAAATCAGACAGGCCCTGGGGCTGGGAAGTCACACTGCCACCCAAGTTCAATCGCGCCATGATTGGCCGCAACCATTGGAGGTCAGTGGCTGAATGGTCAAAAATTGGTATTACTCCCGCAACGGCAAGCAAGTTTGGATCTCCACAAGCTGAAGCTTTTGTCATGATCCCACAGGGTATTGAGGGCCCCGCGTTTCTGGTCACAAAGAATTTTCTGGCCATCATGGACTACAATTTCTCGCATTCATATGCGATTGCGGTCGGACATCTCGGTGATCGTATTCGTGGTGGTGCTGACATTCAGGCCTCTTGGCCTGATGTGAATTTTGATTTGTCTTTTGCGGAAAGAGTTGAAATGCAAAAGCGACTTTCTGCATCGGGTTTTGAAACAGGTGGTGCTGATGGCCGCTTCGGGGCTCGCACCTATGAGGCGGTGTTGGGCTTCCAGAAAAAAGTTGGCGCGCCACTGGACGGCACACCTTCGCGCAAAGTGCTTGAGCTGTTACGCAAGGGCTCGTAGCTTCACGACCATGAAAGCGATGTTTGTCAGATTTTGGGTCATTGTGAGTCTGTTGTTCTGTGCGGTAACAGCTCATGCGCAACAACAACAGCCTGTGCCGACAGGTCCGTTGATGGGATCTGAGGCGTCGCCTTTACCGGTTACAGCGGCTTCTGGCATAGCCACTGGTTTTGGTGGTGCCGATGGCGTCTTTCGCATCCTCGTTGTAGGTGACAATCTTGCGGGCGGTGTTGGTGCAGGCATGTCACGCATGGTGCAGGATGACCCGCGATATGACATTGTGAATCGCTTCAACGAGTCGTCGGGCTTGTCGCGCACTGAGTTTTATGATTGGCCGAATGCGATAGAAAAAATAGTTGCAGACCGACCTGTGGATGCTGTGGTGGTGCTGGTTGGCGTGAATGATCGGCAGGAAATCCGCAAAGGCAATATCCGCTATCCTTTCAAATCCCCAGACTGGCTCGTGGGTTACAACGGGAATGTTGATCGATTATTGGCTGCTATAAAAGCTGCCAACGCCTTGCCAATCTGGGTCAGCATTCCGCCCATGGCTGATCCGGTGTTTGACGCTGACATGCGATATCTGAGTGAAATTCATGCAAAGCGCGTCGCCGCCCAGGCTGGGTTTTTTATTGATGTGCGACCAAATTTTGTTGCAGCCGGGAACAGTTATACTGATCGTGGGCCTGATGACGCGGGCAATATCAGAAAACTTCGTGACAGTGATGGCATTAATTTCATGAAAGTTGGCAACAACAGGTTGGGTCAACTGGTTTTGGCGGAAATCAATCGCCTGGCACTTGGAAAGCCGGTCGCGCCAATGCCAGTGCCACCCGTCGTATCCTCCAATGTTGCATCGACCAAAACAATAATTCCGATCGAGTCGGCCCAAGGTGAAACTGTTGAGACCGGATACCCAAGTTTTGGACAGGATGGTTTGGACGGGGAACAGATAACTTTTCGGGCAGATGCCATCCAGCCATCCGCCAAAGGTCGTGATTCACTTGCACAACGCTCTGCTATGGTGGACGCTGCGACAGTTCCCGAAGTGAGACTGACAGCAAAGCCAAGAAGCCAGGCGCAGAGCCTCTTCAGCAATGGAATTGCTTCAGATGCGCCTGCAGGACGGTTTGATGACTTTACCGTGCCTGCCCTGCCATAGTCTTGTCCTCAACGTGGGAGCGTTGTCGCACCCATAAGGTATTCATCAACGGCACGCGCGGCTTGGCGGCCTTCACGAATGGCCCAGACCACGAGCGACTGACCGCGACGTGTGTCGCCTGCGGCGAAGACTTTCTCGACAGTGGTCTTGTAGTCTTTCATGTTGGCTTCCACGTTGCCGCGCGGATCCAGCTTGACGCCGAGGTTTTTCACCATGCCGTCGTGAACGGGGTGAACGAAGCCCATGGCAAGCAACACGAGATCGGCTTTCAATTCAAACTCGGTGCCTGCAATTGGCTTGAAGTCTGATCCGGCACGGGCGCATTTCAGGGTTTTCACAACGCCGCCATCGCCTTCCAGTGAAACTGTGGCGACTGCAAAATCACGAATGGCACCTTCGGCTTGCGAGGACGATGTGCGCATCTTCATGGGCCAGTTGGGCCAGACCAGCTCCTTGTTTTCTTTTTCAGGAGGTGCTGGCATAATTTCGATTTGGGTGACCGACAATGCGCCTTGTCGAATTGATGTGCCGATGCAGTCTGACCCCGTGTCACCACCGCCGACAACAACCACATGTTTTCCTGTGGCGAGAATGGGATGATTGTCGAGCGGGCTTTCCTTGGCATTGCGACGGTTTTGTTGCGGCAGGAATTCCATGGCGAAATGCACGCCCGCAAGGTCACGGCCGGGAATGGGAAGGTCGCGGCCTTTTTCAGAACCCGCACACATCACCACGGCGTCAAATGAATCCGTCAGCTGCTTTGCATCCTGTGTCACGCCAATGTGGGCACCGTAGTGGAAGGTTACACCTTCGGCTTCCATTTGTTCAACACGGCGGTCGATCAAATGCTTTTCCATTTTGAAATCGGGAATGCCGTAGCGCATCAAGCCGCCGACCTTGGCGTTTTTTTCGAAAAGGTGAACATTGTGGCCAGCGCGGGCGAGCTGTTGTGCGGCTGCGAGGCCCGATGGACCACCGCCAATGACGGCAACTTTCTTGCCGGTTTTTTCTGTTGCAATGATAGGCTTCACCCAACCATTTTCCCAGGCCTTGTCAACGATGGCACATTCGATGGACTTGATAGTGACAGGCATATCCTCAAGGTTCAATGTGCAGGACGCTTCGCAAGGGGCGGGGCAGACGCGGCCCGTAAATTCCGGGAAGTTGTTGGTGGAGTGCAGGTTGCGCGAGGCTTCTTCCCAACGGTTGTTGTAAACCAGGTCATTCCAATCCGGTATCTGATTATTGACCGGGCAACCGTTGTGACAATAGGGAATGCCGCAGTCCATGCAACGCGCTGCCTGCTTCTTGGTGCCTTCGTCACCCAGGGGGATGACGAATTCATTGTAGTTGCGCACGCGGTCTGCGGCAGGCGCGTATTTCCGGTCCTGCCGATCGATTTCGAGGAAGCCTGTGATCTTGCCCATGTTACGCGCTCCGATTTACGCCGACCGTTAGGCCGTTTGAGGTTTCTTGTGCCTTTTCCAACTCTGCGAGTGCACGTGCATATTCCACTGGCATGACCTTCACGAACATCGGCAAATAGTGTGCCCAGTTGGCGAGGATGGTTCTGGACTTTGACGAGTCTGTGTATTTCACATGCCTTGCCAGCAATTCGTGGATGCGGGTGGCGTCATGTTTGTCCATGCCTGTGGTGATGTCCACAAGGCCGTGAGACTCGAGGTCGCCACCGTGGTGCTGGTGCTTTTCGAGGAGTTCTTCTTCTTCGGGGACTGGCTGCAAATCGACCATCGACAAGTTACAGCGCTTTTCGAATGTGCGGTCTTCATCGAGTACGTAAGCTACGCCGCCGGACATGCCCGCTGCGAAGTTGCGTCCGGTCTGGCCAATGACGAGTACACAGCCACCTGTCATGTATTCGCAGCCGTGGTCACCCACGCCCTCGACTACGGCGACGGCACCGGAGTTGCGCACAGCGAAACGTTCGCCTGCAACGCCACGGAAATAGGCCTCACCCGTGATGGCACCGTAAAGTACGGTGTTGCCGATGATAATGGATTCTTCCGGACGGAAGCCGATCTTGTCCTTTGGCTTGATGATAAGCTTGCCGCCTGACAGGCCTTTTCCGACGTAGTCGTTGCCTTCGCCCGTCAATTCCAGCGTCACGCCATGGGCGGCCCAAGCACCGAAGCTCTGGCCGGAGGAGCCTGTGAGCTTCACGTGGATTGTATCTTCGGGCAGGCCCTTGTGGCCGTAGCGCATGGCGACTGCACCGGAGAGCATGGCACCTGCTGTGCGGTCTGAGTTTCGGATGGTGGTTTCGATAACGACCGCCTTGCCGCTCTCAAGAGCGGGAGCTGCTTCGGCAATCAACTTGCGATCCAAAATCTTGTCGAGTCCGTGGTCTTGGGTGGTGACGTGCTTGGTGGCCACGCCTTCGACGACGTCAGGCTTTGCAAACAGTTTTCCGAAATCGAGGCCCTTGGCTTTCCAGTGCGAAATCGCCTTCCTGGTGTCGAGCCATTCGGTGGCACCAGTGAGTTCGACAAAGCTTTTGACGCCCATCGATGCCATCAGCCCTCGCAATTCTTCTGCAACAAAGAAGAAGAAGTTGATGACGTGTTCCGGTTGGCCCTTGAAGCGCTTCCTGAGTTCAGGGTCTTGCGTGGCAACACCCACGGGGCAGGTGTTCAGGTGACACTTCCGCATCATGATGCAGCCAGCAGCGATGAGTGGTGCTGTGGCAAAGCCGATTTCGTCAGCGCCCAAGAGTGCAGCAATCAACACGTCGCGTCCGGTGCGAATGCCACCGTCGGCTTGCACGGCAATGCGGCCACGGAGGTCGTTGGTGACCAGTGTTTGTTGGGTTTCAGCTAGGCCGATTTCCCATGGGGAACCTGCGTGCTTGATTGAGGTCAAGGGCGATGCTCCCGTGCCACCTTCGTAACCTGAAATGGTGACGTGATCGGCGTGGGCCTTCGATACGCCAGCCGCCACTGTGCCAACGCCAACTTCCGACACCAGCTTCACTGAAACCTGCGCAGCGGGGTTGACGTTCTTCAAGTCGTAGATCAGCTGGGCCAAGTCTTCGATGGAATAGATGTCGTGGTGTGGTGGTGGAGAAATCAGACCCACACCCGGAGTAGAATGGCGCACCTTGGCAATCGTCGCGTCTACCTTGTGGCCGGGCAATTGTCCGCCTTCGCCGGGCTTGGCACCCTGCGCCATCTTGATTTGCATCATGTCGGAGTTGACGAGATATTCCGCCGTCACGCCGAAGCGACCGGAGGCCACTTGTTTGATGGCAGAGCGCATGGAGTCGCCGTTTGGCAGCGCCACATAGCGATCCGACTCTTCGCCGCCTTCACCGGTGTTG